>CAYVWO010000128.1:3920-7425 GCA_964455495.1 uncultured Tessaracoccus sp. | reverse complement strand
CCGGCGTCGAGCTGTACATCGACGCCGCGTCCGGTGAGGTGACGCGCGAGCGCGACAAGCGGCTCAGCGCCGTGCAGTCCACCGCCCCGAAGATCACCGCCGCCGAGGCCATCGGCATCGCGCTCGGCAACACCCCCGGCCAGATCATCGAGCTCGACCTCGACACCGAGCGCGGCACCGTCGTGTGGGAGGTGCTGGTCCGCGCCGACGCCGGCGGCCGCTTCGAGATCTACGTCGACGCCACCACGGGCGCGGTCGTGAAGGTCCAGCGCGACACCCGATCCGCCGTCCCCGTCACTTCTAGGGGTTGTGCCGCGACCCCGGTGACGGGCCGGGTCGCGCCGCCTAGGATCTCCGCATGAGCATGAGGCACTGGCGCCGGACAGGCAGGACGATCGCGACGGGGGCGGCGATCGCGACGGCATTCGCCCTCGTCGCCTGCACGGGCAGCACCCCTCCCGACGACGCCCCGACCCCTCCCCCGCCGACCGAGACCGCGACGCAGGACCTGCCGGGCGTCGGCGCTCCGCTGCCCGACCTCGCGGCTCCCCTCTCGTTGGCCGAGCTCGGCGGCTTCACCGGCGTCGCACGCCTGGAGATGGGCTCGAACTGCACCGGCACCGTCATCGACACAGGCGTCGACGATGGGCCCGCCTATGTGATCACGAACGGGCACTGCACAGGCGATGTCGGGCGTCCGCCGCAGTCTGTGACCGTCGGCGAGGACTGGTTCGGCCAAGGCTTCCTCCTCGACACGCACGACAACCCCTCGCCCTATATTGTCAGCGCCGAGGTGCTGGAGTACTCGACGATGCGGGGCCGCGACGTCTCGATCGTGCGGCTCAAGGAGTCGCTGGGCGAGCTCAAGGAACTCGGCATCGCGCCCATCCCGATCGTCGACGAGGAGCCCGCGGCGGGCACGAAGGTCCGCAACATCGCCGCCCCGGTCCAGGACATGGATCAGGAGAAGTGGGTGCTGCGCGGCGGCGACTGCACGCTCACCCATCAGACCGACCTGATCGAGTTCAACTGGCTGTGGCGGGACGCGTGGGCCAACGACTGCCCGGGCGTCCGGCAGGGCTCCTCCGGCTCGCCGCTCCTCACCGTCGGCGCCGACGGCGGCCCCGAGGCGATCGCCGCGATCATCAACACGACGACCTGGGCCGCGGCCGCCGCCAACGGCGGGCACTGCTTCCTCAACCGGCCGTGCGAGCTGGGCGACGGCGGGCCGACGATGGTCGAGGAGACGTCGTATGCCGTCTCCGTGGCCGGCATCGGCCGCTGCTTCGACGACAAGGGCGTGTTCGCGCTCGGCGGCGCGTGCCCGCTGGAGGTGTCGTCGGTGTGGGCCAACACCGGCGGAGGCATCTTCCGCGGCGGCACCCTCCCGGACGCGACGAACCTGCTGCCCTCGGTGAGCCTGACCGTGAACCCCGCGGTCGCCGACTCCGCCCCCGTCCGCACCGCGCTCGTCGAGCTCACGGACTCCGGCGTCTGCGCGGACCCCTCCACGTACGCCACCGCCCCGACGGTGAAGGTCCCCGCCGTGGAGCACCACTGGGACGAGGGCTACGCCATCCCCGTCACGCTCCCCGAGGTCGAGGGCCACTACGCGCTCTGCGCCGTCGCGAACGACGACTACGCGGGCGCCGCGACGGTGCTGTTCTAGGTCGACCGCACGCCCCCGCTGTTCCCGGCGGGCGCCTCGATCTACGACCTCGGCGACGGCAACGTCTCGATCTCGCCGTTCCTCAACCCGCCCGAGCTGTCCACCGTACGGTTCACCTGGGTTCCCGGAGACGCCGAGTGCCCCGCGACCGAGACGTTCCAGGACTTCTTCATCGTGCCCCTGACCCTCATGGCCGATCAGTTGCCCGCGACCTACTGCATCTACGGCCTCGACCAGGCGGGCAACACCACCGAGGTCGTGAGGATTCCGATCAGTGGCTAGCGTGCTTGCGGAGGTTAGGATGCCGGCATGCTGACACGATCCTCCCTCCCCGGGTCCCGCGTGTGGGTACAGCTGCTCGCAGCGCTGGCGCTGATCGTCGCGCTTCTGCCCGCCCAGACCGCGGCCGCGGCGACCGCGACTCCGAAGGGGCTCGCCGTCGTCTCGGCGAGCAAGAACGCGCTGGGCCTGTCGTGGGGCGCCGTCAAGGGCGCGACCACGTACACCGTCAAGTACTCGACCGCGAAGTCGATGAAGGGCTCGAAGTCGACGACCTCCGCGAAGCCCGCCGTCGAGCTCACCAAGCTCAAGGCGAAGACGACCTACTACGTCACGGTCGCCGCCACCGGAGCGGAGGGCAAGAGCACGGCGTCGACGGCGCTGAAGGTGAAGACGAAGTCGTCCAGTGCTTCCTACACCCACCTGGCTCCGACGGGGCTGAAGGCCTCCTCGATAACCTCGGAGGGTGCGAAGCTGAGCTGGAAGTCGCGCGGCTCGGGCCTCGCGTACCGGCTAACGGTGGCCACGAAAAGCTCGTTCGCCGATGCGAAGACCTATCTGGTCAAGGGAACGAGCAAGACCGTGAAGGGGCTGCTCGGCGCGAAGACCTACTACGCCCGCGTTCAGGTGGTCACCTCGGGCGACGCCCCGCGCAGCGTCAACTCCCCCAAGCTCACGCTGAAGACCAAGGCCGACCCGGCGCCCGTCGACGGGCCTGCCACCGTCACGGTTGCCAGCTACAACGTCGGCTCGGAGACCGTCAACGCGAAGGAGCACCCCTGGCCGAAGCGCCGCAAGGCGGTCGCCGCGACCATCCTGAGCCAGAAGCCAGACGTGATCGGCCTCCAAGAGGTCTCCCAGGGCAGGCTCGGCGAGACCGCGAGCGCCGGCCAACCGGACCTCAGCCAGGCGGAGGACCTCGTGAACCTGCTCGGCGATCCCTACCGGATGGCCAACGAGGCGCGCTACAACTGCAAGAACCCGAAGACGCCGTACAAGTGCGTGGCGAAGGACCAGGGCGCGGCCAACAGCCAGAAGATCGTCTACAACGCCAAGACCCTGAAGCTGGTGAAGCAGGGCTCGAAGAAGACCTCTAGCGCCAAGACCGCGATGACGCAGTACCGCTACGTCGAATGGGCGATCTTCACCCACAAGGCCACCGGCAAGCAGTTCTTCTTCGTCAACGTGCACCTCGACCCGGGCAAGGACACCGCCTCACTTAAGATGCGCGCCACGCAGATGAAGGAGATCCTGGCGGTCATCGCGGCGAAGAACCCGGAGAAGCTGCCCGCGTACGTGGTTGGCGACTTCAACTCGCACAAGTGGATCCAGCCGTCGAATCCGCCCTACGACGCGATGATCGCCGCCGGCTACGTCGACCCGCTGGGCAACACCTGGATGTCGAAGACATCGACCACGGGCGCGACGGCGGTCAAGACGATCAACTCCCTCTACCCCAGCCACAACGACTGGGGGAAGGCCGGGCCGAAGAGCGCCCATCAGTTCGTCAACGGCATCTACATCGACTACATCTGGACGAGCAAGGGCATCCAGGTG
>CAYVWO010000128.1:1276-3910 GCA_964455495.1 uncultured Tessaracoccus sp. | reverse complement strand
TGCCCGAGTGGGAGACGGTGGTCAACGTCGACGGGAGCGGCAGGTACGTCGGCATCATCCCGTCGGACCACAACATGCTGCGGGCAACCACCGTCATCCGGTAATCGACTGGTTCCCGGCTAGCGCGAGGCATCCCACCAGTCGAGGACCCGGGTGCCGATCAGCGTCAGCCACTTCGACCGCTCCCCGGCCGGGACGTCCACGTCCACCCAGGCCCGACCCTCCAGCCGGTAGTCCTGCAGCCACGTGCCGTCGGGTTGGCGCTTCGAGCGCACGAGGTCGACGGCGTCGACCAACCGCTCGTCGGGCCGGGTCCCATCGGCCAGGGCGGACTCGCGGAAGTGGTCGAGCGCCGCCAGCGCGCTGTATACGTGCCGGTTCGGGTACGTGAAGTGGGTGACGAAGTTGTCGACGACCTCGCCGGTGGACGCGCGACGCATCAGCCGTCGGGTGAGGAGGTACTCCTCGCCGCCGCGCCGGGTCTCGCGGAGCGCGGTGTCGCCCGTGAGCCTCTCGTAGGCCAGGATGCCGCGCAGCGCGTTCAGGGTCGAGTGGAACGACGAGCGCACGGAGTTGCCCTCCTCAGCCTCGCAGTTCCAGCCGCCGTCGGCCAGGCGATGGTCGCGGAACCAGACGACGAGCCCGGAGACGTCGACGCCGAGCCAGGCCCCCGTCGCGAGCGTGTACGAGTTGATGCACACGTCCACCTCGCCTCCCCAGTACGGAAGGTCGTCGTACTCCCATCGAGAGTTCGCGGCGAGCCTCGCGGCGGTGTCGCCGAGCAGGGCTGCGTCGACGCCCCAGTCGCGCAGGTCCTTCAACGACCACGTGGTCGCAGTCCAGGGCTGCCCGGGCTCCGCCTGCTCCGGGCTGTCGAAATAGCCCGCCGGGAAGTAGGCGCCGCCCTCCCACTGTCCGTCCTCGCCCTGCTGCGCCAACAGCGCTGCGCCGAATCCCTCGCCCGCGACCCGCGCCCTCGTCGCCTCCCACACCGCGGGCGGCTCCCCGAGCAGGTCACGCTCCACCTGCCAGCGCAGCGCCGGGTCGGAGTCGAGGAGCCACTCGCGGGTCTCTGGGTTCATGCTCAGCCGCTACCCGGACTTGCGGCGGAACTCGCGCTTGCTCGCCGCCTTGCCGTGCGTGTGCCCAGCCTCGCGGTCGGCCGTGATCCCGTGCGACGCGGACCTGTGTTCCGCCTGCTTCTTGCGCTCCAGCGCCTGCCGCATGGCTTCCTTCGGGTCAAGCTTCTCGGGCTCGTTGTTCTCAGTCTCAGCCATGCCCTCAACCGTAGGGGGCGGGGATGCCCGGGGCAAGGGAATCGCCGCTCCCGCCACGACCGGTTGGCGAGTCGCGCCCCTCGCGGCGTCGTGGCCCGCCGGTCCTTGCGCCTGGGCCGCGTTCGGGATTCGGGGATCAGTCGCGAAGCGCGCGCCCGAGGGCGTCGAGCTTGCGTTCGACGTCAGCCAATCGTCGACCCAGCTCCCCCACCGCGCCGGGGTCCAGCGCCGACGGACCGGCGGCGCGGCGTCCCCGGGCGAACTTCAGGTAGCCGACCGCGATGGTGACGGCGAGGGCCGCCGTCACCACGCCGAACCGGACGAGGCTGGTGTCGGCGGAGAACGCCATGCCCACCGCATAGATCATGGTGAACACACCGCCGAGCAGGATGCCGTTGGAGAGCACGGCCTGATGCTCGGGCAGGAACAGCGACACCGCGAGCAGCGCCGTCGCGCAGAGCAGCAGGATGATGCCCGTGACGAGCGTCCACTGGTCGCGCATGGCCGCCCAGGAGTCCTGGAGCGTGACGTCGACCGGGTAGTCCGGGCTCGGGTAGAACGTGTTGGCGCCGATGCCCACGAAGGCGACGACCACCAGTCCGAGGAAGAAGGCGAAGATGATCTGCAGTGCGGCGTTGGCCCTCATGCGTCGAGGTTACTCCTGAGGCGCGATGAGCCTCGGCGTGCTCACGCACGATTGTCCCCATCAGGACGACCTCCAGGCGCTCGACGCCTGACGGAAAAGTGCGCCTGGATCGAGGTTTTGCCCAAAAGGGCCGGTTCGGGAGCATCCTGATGGAGTTTCCCGTCAGACGCGCGTGAACTCGCAGCCCCGCGAGGAGCAGGCCGAGGCCCGCGCGAAACTGGTCGCGGTCGTTGTGGACGGCGAACTCGTCGAGTTCGAACAGGCCGAAGGCAGAGATCGTCACCGAACTGACCTATGGATCAGGTCATCGCCTTCCGTTCATGCCGTCGGTGAACGAGGCGCCCGATGATCCCGATGAGCAGAACGGCTGTCCCCGCGACAACTGAGCTGAGGGGCAGCGTCAACGCGAGTGTGAGACATGCCGAGAGACCAGCGATGTTGACCACTCGTGGGCAACGGCGTTCGGCACGAGGTTGGCGGAACGCAGCCAAGTTGGTGATGGCGTAGTAGATGAGCACACCGAAGGAACTGAAGCCAATGGCGGTGCGCACGTCGGCCAGGCAGATCAAGGTAATAATCGCGCTGGCGATCACGATCTGGGCGCGATCGGGCACATGACTCCTGGGGTGAACGGAGGCCAAGGCCACGGGCAGGTCTCGTTCTCGCGCCATCGCGAGCGCTGTGCGGCCCACACCGGCCAGGAGCGCCAAC
>CAYVWO010000128.1:0-1266 GCA_964455495.1 uncultured Tessaracoccus sp. | reverse complement strand
AACAGCGCGCCCAAGCATGCGGCCATCGCACCGATCCGCACAACGACACCGGCCCAGGGGCCTCCGGCTGCCTCGGCTGCCGCCGCAACGGGCGTCGGACTGTCGGCGAGGCCGGTTCCCAGAACCAGCAGCAGACTGACGGCCACCAGGGTGTAGACCACGATGGCGATGCCGAGCGCGATCAGGATCGCGCGTCCCAGCATCTGCGGACGCCGCACCTCCTCCGCGAGGGTAGCGATCCGGGCGTAACCTGCGAACGCGAAAAACAGCAGCCCTGCGGACTGGAGAACGCCGACCACACCGCCACCACCAGTCGCCCCCCACGGCGCAGGGCCTCGCGTGTCGCTGGCGAGGCAGACGATGAGAACCAGGCCGAGAGTGAGCAGCGTCGTACCCAACAGCACCCTCGCGACCAGCGCTGTTCGGGTGATGCCACGCAGGTTGGCCACCGTCAGGGAAACGACGGCAGCGACGGCCAACAGACGGTGCCACCAGGTCGGAACGCCCGGCAGCGCGTACGAGGCGAACGTGATCGCCATCGCGGCGCACGAGGCAGTCTTGCCGATCACGAACCCCCAACCAGCAAGGAAGCCCCACCAGGGTCCGAGCGTGATCCGCCCGAAGTGGTAGGTGCCGCCGGAGGACGGGTGGGCCATCGCCAGCTGTGCCGACGATGCGGCGTTGCAGAACGCGACCGAGGCGGCGATGACCAGCCCGATCAGCAGTCCGGCGCCGGCTGCGTGCGCCGCCGGAGCGAAGGCAACGAACACCCCAGCCCCGATCATCGCGCACAGCCCGATCACGACGGCGTCGCCGGTACCAAGGCGTCTTTCCAGGCCAGGTTGTGTCACGAGTCGATTCTTGCGTCATTCGGTAAACACGCGGTGACATCATCCTCGCGAGGGATGACGAGGACTCGCGAACGGCTCAATCTCGACGAGACCGACGGCTTCGTCCGCTCGCGGAGCAGGCGGGAGGGCATGCGACGTACGTTGACTGGCCATGACCGTGCTGAGCATGTTCAGCCGGTCTTCGTGGCCGGGTTGGGGAACGAACACGATCATCGTCGGGCCGGGCGTACCGCGCAGCGGATAGGCATCCCACTCCAGGTCGATGTCCCCGATTCGTGGGTGCCGGATGGTCTTCGCGCCGTGGACGTTGTCGCGCACCTCGTTGCGAGCCCAGAGACGTCGGAACTCGCTGCTGCGCAGGCTCAGCTCTCCGACGATCTTCACGGCTCTCGGGTCTGTGGGATCATGCCCGATC
>CAYVWO010000127.1:0-7449 GCA_964455495.1 uncultured Tessaracoccus sp. | reverse complement strand
AGGATCCGGAACCTCGACGGGTCCCTGTCCACCGCGGCCTCGAGCTCGAGGCTGCGCGCGGTCGAGCGCGCCAGCGAGGCGACGGCATCCTGGAGGACCTGGGCTTCAGACATCGTTCAACCTTCTCGTCGACAAAACGCGAGCAGTCTACCAACGCCCGGGCTGCGGCCCGACGAGGCTAGACCGGCACCACGCGAACGTGGGACTCGCATAACTTGCGCATGTCTCTGGGGTCCGACGTCAGCAGCGCCGACGGCCTCGTTTGCCTGGCGGCGAGCTCCGCGACGACGGCGTCGATCGCATGCGTGTGGCCGTGCAATCCCGATGCCGCGAGGAGCGCGGACGCTGCACGCGCGGAGTCTCGGGTTACAGGCTCCACTCGCACCCGCGAGAGAATCCAGTCCAACCTCGGTCGGCGCAGGCCTCGATGCGACACCTCCAAGATGGTCATCGCCGACGCGACGATGTCCGCCTGATTGCGATGTGCCGACGCGAGGAGCGCCATAACCCGAGGGGCCTCGTCGATCCAACCGGAGAGACCTTGCGAGTCCAGGACGACTGTTCCGCCCGAACTCACGCCACCGCTCCCCGGTGGGCCTCGCCGAACATCTCGGCCTCGGCCACGTCGATGGCCGCGGGATCGATCGGCCCGTGCTCGCGTTCGTAGCGCGCCAACTCCTCGCCGAGCAGCTCGTGACGAATCTTCGCCGCCAGCGCCTCGGCGGCGTACCCGGACAGGTTGTCGGTCAGCCCGCGAGCTGCGTCGGCGAGTTCCTCGGGGAGGGTGATGGTGATCTTCCGCGTTGCCATGCCTCACCATACCGCGGTATGGCGTCGAGTCAAGGACGCGAGAACAGCCAATACGCACACAAAGCTGGCCATACAGCCAGCCATGCGGAATACGCGCACGGTTGGCTGCATGGCCAGCGTTGTGCCGGAACTCAGTCCTTCTGCAGCACGGCGTGGCCGCCGAACTGGCCGCGGAGCGCGGAGACCATCTGCATCGTCGGGCTGTTCTCCTGGCGCGAGGAGAACCGGGCGAACAGCGAGGCGGAGAGCACCGGCATCGGCACCGCGTTGTCGATCGCCTCGAGCAGCGTCCACCGGCCCTCGCCGGAGTCCGTGGTGTACTCGTCGATCTCGGCGAGGTCCGGCGACTCCTCCAGGGTCTTCACCAGCAGGTCGAGGAGCCACGAGCGGACGACGGTGCCCCGGGTCCAGGCCTTGAAGCAGCCGGGGACGTCCGAGACGGTGCGGTTCTTCTCCAGCAGCTCCCAGCCCTCGGCATAGGCCTGCATCAGGCCGTACTCGATGCCGTTGTGAACCATCTTGGCGTAGTGCCCGGCCCCGATCCCGCCCGCGTGGACGAAGCTCTCGTCCCTCGGACCCGCCGGGCGGAGGGCGTCGAAGATGGGGAGCATCCGCTCGACGTCGGCGTCGCTCCCGCCGACCATCAGCCCGTAGCCGTTCTTGAGGCCCCAGACGCCGCCGGAGACGCCGCAGTCCAGGTAGCCGATCCCGCGCTCGGCCAGGAGAACCGCGTGGACGGCGTCGTCCTTGTAGTACGAGTTGCCGCCGTCAATCACCAGATCGCCGGGCGCCAGCAGCCCGGCCAGCTCCTCCACGGTCGCCCGCGTGGGGGCACCGTGCGGGACCATGATCCACACTGCCCTGGGGCCGGTCAGCCGCGACACCAGGTCGGGCAGGTCGGCCGCGTCGGAGATATCGGGGTTGCGGTCGTAGCCGACGACGTCGTGTCCGGCGGCGCGGAGGCGTTGGGCCATGTTCGCGCCCATGCGGCCGAGGCCGATCATGCCGAGCTGCATCTCA
This sequence comes from uncultured Tessaracoccus sp., assembly GCA_964455495.1. Taxonomy (GTDB): domain Bacteria; phylum Actinomycetota; class Actinomycetes; order Propionibacteriales; family Propionibacteriaceae; genus Arachnia. Next base: position 5,619 of record CAYVWO010000127.1, on the reverse strand, counting down.
GACCACCACGCTCAGCGCGAGGACCGACAGCAGGCCGACGACCGACAGCACGGTCTCCATCAGCGACCAGGTCTTGAAGGTCTCGCCGACAGTCATGCCGAAGTACTCCTTGACCAGCCAGAAGCCCGCGTCGTTGACATGGCTCAGGAACACGGAGCCGGAGCCGATGGCCAACACCAGCAGCGCGGTGTGGGTGTCGGTCAGGTCCGCCGCCAACGGGGCCATGATGCCGCCGGCGGTGATGGTGGCCACGGTGGCCGATCCGGTAGCGAGGCGGATGAAGACCGCGACGAGCCAGCCGGCAAGCAGCGGCGGGACGGCCCAGTCGGAGATGGCGCCGGCGATCACGTCGGCGATGCCGGAGTCGACGAGGGTCTGTTTGAAGCCGCCGCCGGCGGCGACGATCAGCAGGATGCCCGCGATGGGGCCGAAAGACGAGCCGACGAGCTTGTTCACGCCGTCGCGCGATGCGCCGAGCAGGAAGCCGAGCAGGAACATGGCGGCGACCGTGGTGATCAGCAGCGCGATGAGCGGCGTGCCGACGAAGACGATGGCCTTCCCGAAGCCGCTCTCCTCGCTGCCGAGCATCTCGACGAGGGTCCGGGCGAGCATCAGGAACACGGGAAGCAGCACGACGGTCAGCGCGGCGCCGAAGCTGGGGCGCTTGGCGTCGGCGGCCGGGCCGCCGCCGCCCAGGAAGTCGTCGCGCGCCGGGATCGGCACCCACTTGGCCATCAGTTTGCCGAGCAGCGGGCCGGAGATGATGACGCACGGGATGGCGACGAGCAGGCCGAAGCCGAGGGTGAGGCCGAGGTTCGCGCCGACGGCGTCGATCGCGATCAGCGGGCCGGGGTGCGGCGGCACGAGGCCGTGCAGCGCGGAGAGGCCCGCGAGGGCGGGGATGCCGAGCAGCACGACGGGCAGCTTCGCCCGCTTGGCGGCGAACATGACGACGGGGATGAGGATGACGACGCCGACCTCGAAGAACAGCGGGATGCCGACGACGAAGGCGATCAGGGCCATCGCCCACGGGAGCCGCTTGACCGGCGTCTTGGCCATGATCGTGTCGACGATGACGTCTGCGCCTCCGGACGAGATCAGCAGCGTCCCGACGATCGAGCCGAGCACGATCAGCAGGCCGACGCCCGCGACCGTGCTACCGAGCCCGGTCGTGAAGCTGGCGAAGAGGTCCGTGTAGGGGACGCCTGCCGCGATGGCCATCACGCCCGCGCCCGCCATGAGCGACAGGAAGGGGTGGACCTTCAGCCAGACGATGAGCAGCACGATGGCGGCGATGCCGCCGAGCGCCGCGAGGACGAGTTGTGTAGTCACGGATGGTCTCCTTATGCCTGAGCGAGGTGGAGCTGGTTGATGGCCAGCTGGGCGATGTTGTCGATGGGGTGGTAGACGTCGAGGATGACGCCCTCCTCGTCGGCCTCGAGCGGCTCGAGGGTGGCGAGCTGAGACGGCAGCAGCGTCGGCGGCATGAAGTGGCCGGAGCGCGACGACAGTCGGTGCTCCAGCAGCTCCGACGAGCCGACGAGGTGGACGAACAGCGTCCGCCCCGGCGCGTTGCGCAGCCGGTCGCGGTAGACCTTGCGGAGCGCGGAGCAGGTGACGATGGTGTTCTTGCCCGCCTCATCCTGTTCGGCGGTCCACTCGGCGATCAGGTCCAGCCAGGGCCACCGATCCTCGTCGGTGAGCGGGGTGCCGGAACTCATCTTGGCGATGTTGGCCTCGGGGTGGAAGTCGTCGCCCTCGGCGAGCTCCCAGCCCAGTCGTCTTGCCAGCTCCTCGGCGACGGTGGACTTGCCGCAGCCTGCGACACCCATCACCACGAGATGCACGTTTGTCATCTTTGACCTTTCTCCTGGCACGTCCTCCGTGCCACTGTGATGACCCTAAACGTTATTAAGACTCTCTGTCAAGCGTTACAGAGCATGTGCTTTTGAATCGTGACCCGCCACGGGGTACTGATACGCTTATTGATCTAGGACAACGGGGAGGATCACGATGGTGAGCAGCGAAGAGGATGGCGGCCTCCTCCACCACGGCGTCTCCCGGGCGCTCGGGATTGAGATCATCGACGGCGATTGGGCCGTCGGAACCGGGCGCACGCTTGAGGAGGTCCAGTCGCGCTTCGGGGTCTCCCGCACGGTGGCGCGGGAGGCTTCGCGACAGCTCGAGGGAATGGGGCTGGTCCAGACCCGGCGCAGGCTGGGACTGGTCGCGCAGGGCATCGACTCGTGGAGCGTTCTCGACACCAACCTCATCGATTGGCGCCTGCACTCCACGGACCGCGAGGCTCAGATCTACTCGCTGACCCAGTTGCGGCTCGCCGTCGAGCCCGCCGCCGCCGAGAGCGCAGCCCGCTTCGCGTCGATCCACACGCGCGCCCGGCTGCTCCCGCTCGCCTCCGAGATGCGCCGCACCGGCGAGGCGGGGCTGCTCGAGGAGTTCATGGAGTTCGACATCGAGTTCCACCGCCTCCTTCTCGAGTCGTGCGGCAACGAGCTCTTCGCCGCCCTGGCGAACGTCGTCGCCGTCGTGCTGCGGGGCCGCACGGAGCTGGGGCTGATGCCCGCGCAGCCGAAGCCCGAGGCCATCTCCGGTCATGAGGCCGTCGCTCAGGCGGTGTTCGGCGGGGACCCCGATGCGGCACGGACGGCGATGCAGGCCGTGCTCGACGAGGTGCGGGTCGCCTTCAGCGACGCCGTCCCGCGGCAACGGCCCAGCGCCTGACAATGGGCTGCATCGGCCCGGTCGGCCCCGTCGAGCGCCAGTTGGGATGGGTGGTGTCGCTCATCGGGGTGGTGCAGCTCGTCCTCTACACGGTTCCCGCTTTCCGGGCGAGCTCCGGGCATCCCCAATGGTGGAACTACACCGGAATCACCCTCGCCGGGTTGATCCTCCTGCTCGCCGTCTTCGGCCGGGTCCTGCCGGTGAGGCTCCTCCTGCGCCTGTGGCTGGCCATTCCGCTGGCACTGGGGCTCCTCGCGGCGACCGCGTTCTCGCCGGCGTGGGGAGCGCCGGGCGACCTCAGCCCCTGGCCATGGACCATGGACTGGACGGCGTACGCGTATCTGGCCCTCGCGGTGCGACGACCGGCGCTCGCGTTCGTCGGGCCGTTGGCGATCGGCACGCTTCCCGGGGCATCGGCGTTGCTCTTCCTCGGCGAGATCCCCCACGACCTAGCCATCCAGATCCCGCTGCGCGTCAGCGGCATCGGATTCACCGTCCTCTTCCTCGCGCTCCGGCTCAGGCTCCGCGCCCTGCACGACTCCGAGAGCCGCGCGCGGGAGACTGAGGAGAGGCGCGTCCGCTCGCTGGCGGAGGCGGAGCGCCGGCAGAAGCTCGCGCTCCTCGTCCACGACCACGTACTCTCAGTGCTCAACGCCGCGATGCTGCTCGGGACCGCGCAGCCGGACGCGCTCCGCGCCGGCGCGGGAGCGGCTCTCGATCTCCTGGAGTCCCCGCCCGAGAGGAGCATCGACGGCGAGGGCGAGCGCGTCGCGGAACTCGCGCGGCGCTGGCAGACCGCGTGGCTTCGGCTCGACCCCGAGTGTGAGGTGTCGTTCCGGGCCGACGGCGGCGCCCACATCCCGCTGTACGTCGCGTCCGCGCTGGAGGAGGCCTCGCTGGAGGCGCTGCGCAACAGCCTCCGGCACGCCGGAGCCGGCGCCACGCGCGCGATCACGGCGCGGCTGGGCAACGACGGCGCGGAGATCCTGGTGCGCGACACCGGGCGCGGCTTCGACCCCGATGCGGTGCCGACCGAGCGTATGGGGATGCGGGGCAGCATCCTCGGCCGCGTTCGCGGCGTGGGCGGCGCGGCCGCCGTCGCGAGCTCACCGACGACCGGGACGGAGGTGAGGATCTCGTGGCAGCAGAGGTGATCCCGGCGGGGCTCGGTTCCCAGCTCGTCAGGTACGGCCTGCTGATCACGTGGGTGGCCCACGTCGTCAACGGCGCCCTCTCAGGGTTCCTCCGACTCGACTCCCCGGTGTCGATCCTCGCCTACGCGGCGGCGCTCGCGGCCTTCCTCCTGCTGACGCGGCCCGGATCCAGCACGCTGTCGCCCGCCGTCGCGGGCGCAGCGGTCACGGCCACCCTCACGAGCGCCGGCCTCGCGCTGCTCTTCGACACCCTCGAGCCTCGGGCCGCGCTGGCGGGCCTCACCGCGTTCGTCCTCGCCCTGCTGGCGATCCGGGGGAATCTGGCGGCGGCCGCCCTCGGGGCCGCGGGGATGCTCGCCCAGATCGTCGCCTGGGGCGCGCGCCGCGAGGTTCCCGCCGCGGAGGTCTGGATCCACCTCGGCGTCAACGGCGCCGTGGCGGGGGCCGGGTTTCTCTGCCACTTCCTGTTGCTCACGATCGTCCGGCGAGAGCGCGGGCACCGCCGCGCCGAGGCCCGTTCCACCCTCGCGGCGCAGGTCGCCCAGGAGTCCGCCCGCCTCGCCACCGCGGAGTTGGAGTTGGTTCGCAGAGAAGTCGCCCACCTGCTCACCGCGCTGCGCGACGGCGCCCCGCTCGGCACCGCCGCGCTCGACGAGCTGGCCGTGACCGAGGCGTCGATCCGCGACCGCATCCGCGTCCCCCGCCTCCAGTCCGCCGGTCTCCCGCAGGCGATCCGGAGCGCCCGCGAGCGCGGCGTCAGCGTGCACCTCATGGGCCACGCCGACGACGAGCGTCCGGTCATCTCCGACTCCCTCGCCGACGCGGTCGCGCGCCTGCTCGCCGAGCAGGCGGGTGGCGACGTCACGATCCGGACGCCGCCCGATCGCTACGAGGAGGCCCTCACGGTCCTGATCAGCGCCCCGGATCTCACGACCCGCATCGCATTCGACGCCGACGGCGACATCATCGGCCGACGGTGAGCGATCGCAGCAGGTCCGAAATCTCCGGCGTCATGATCACGGCGTGCGGATAGACCAGTAGGTCGTATCCGGCCAGCTGCTCAGACGTAGCGGCGCCCAGGATCAGGCGACCCCGCCGCGGCGCTTGATCCGCGACGTCAGGTCGCGGAACGCCGACGGGCGGGTCAGGTTCGCGCCCAACGGGTTCCGCTTCTTGCCGAGACCGTGATAGTCGCTGGAGCCGGTGCGCACCAGGCCGAGGCGGGCGCCCATCTCGAAGAGCAGCGAGCGCACGTCGTCGTCGTGGTCCGGGTGGTCGACCTCGATGCCCTCGAGGCCGTGCTCGTACACGAGCCGCTCGATGTAGGGCGCCGACAGCACCTCGCGGCCGCCGCGGCCCCAAGGATGCGCGATGACGGCGACGCCGCCGGCGTCGTGGATCAGGTCGATTGCCCGCTCCAGCGGCGTGGCGTAGCGCTTCACGTAGGCCGGGCCGTCCTCCGCGATCCAGCGGGCGAAGGCCTCGTCGCGGTCGGCGACGTGGCCGCGCGCCACCAGGGCGTCGGCGATGTGCGGCCGACCGATGGCGGGGGCGCCCTTGGCCGCGGCCTGCACATCCTCGAGGGTCACCTCCAGGCCCAGCCCGTTCAGCCGCTGCACCATCTCGGGCATGCGCGCGGTGCGGTCCACCCGGATGTGTGTCAGCTCGTCGAGGAGCGGGCGATGGAACGGGTCGCAGCCATAGCCGAGGAGGTGCACCGAGC
>CAYVWO010000126.1:0-7456 GCA_964455495.1 uncultured Tessaracoccus sp. | reverse complement strand
CGTCGCAGCACCACGGCTCTTGCCCTCGTCGCGACGTGATTAGCTTTAGCGAGCTGCGCGGCCGACCGGGCACCCACGCCTTCAGGCACCCCCTCTCCCTCGGGATCACCCAGTCCCGCGGGGTCTGGCCTTCCCCAGACATGGGACGAGGCGCTCGCAGGAACCAACTTCGACGACCTTGTAGAAGCGGTCCGACAGGGGACGCTCGATCTGGGGGTCAAGAAGCAGGAGATGGGCCTCATCGCGCCAGACCGGGAGCTCGACGCGCCGCTGGTACGCGTCATCTCTCTCGCCGAGGCCGGTGCCGTTGGAGTGGAGTGCCTGGCCCAAGCCGGGTTCGGCGCGACATGGTATGCCGACGGCAGCGTACTGGTAGATGACGTGCCGCAGGAGCAGGGCGAAGCGCTGAACTACGCACACCACATATGCAGCATGAAGTATCCGGTGAACCCGTACGAGCAGATGCCGCTCCCCATCGAGCCGGCGCTCCGGCTGTACCACCACTGGGCAGACACCAGCACCGAGTGCCTACGCCAACACGGCATCGACGTGCCGGAGGCGCCCAGCGAGCAGGCCTGGCTCGACGCCTGGAAGAAGTCCCCCGAAACGACCTGGTCACCCTACGAAGGCCTCGTCCAAGCCGACCCTGAAGTCCGGGACTCTCTATTCCGCGCATGTCCCAATGAACCCGCCGATCTCTGGCCCTCAGCACCATGAGCGGGGCACGACGCGCGGGCGGCGCGCTGCTCGTAGGCGCGCTGGTGGCCGGCGCGGGCGGGCTCGGCTGGTGGGCTGGGCGCGCGACGCTCGTGTCCGAGGCGCCTCCGGAGCAGTCGGTGGCCGCGGAACCGGTGTGGGCCGAGGCGAGCGAGGGCTCGGCCGGGCGCTCGCTCAACTACTCGACGACGCTTCGCCAGCCCTCGCTGCCCGTGGCCTTCAACGGGCTCGCGGGGGTGGTCACCGCCGTGCACCCGGGCGAGGTCACGGCGGGCGACCCGCTATACGCCGTCGGCGACACCACCGTCCGCGCGGTCAAGCTCGGCACGCCCATGTGGCGCGACCTCGCCCGGGGGGTGCGCGGCGACGACGTCGCGGCCCTCCAAGCGCTGCTGAAGAAGCTCGGGCACCTGGAAGGCGGCGGCGACGGGGTGTTCGGCGCCCGCACCGAGGCCGCGGTGAAGGCGTGGCAGAAGAAGGAGGGCCGGGCCCAGACCGGGACCGTGGCGCGCGGAGAGCTCGTCGCGTTCGAGCGGCTCCCCGTCACGGTCTCGCTCGGCAAGGACATCGCCGTCGGCCGGGTGCTCGCGGGCGGCGAGGAGGCCGTGCTCGCGCCCACCGGCGCGCGCGAGTTCGTGCTCGTACTGACCGACGACCAGGCGCGGCAGGTGCCCGCCGAGGCCGCCGTCGACATCACCTTCGAGGACCAGACCTGGCCCGCGGCCATCGCGGGCTCGCGCCAGGACGAGAACGGCCAGACCATGTTCGACCTCGTCGGGGCCGACGGCGGCGAGGTCTGCGCCGACGCCTGCGCCGCGCTCCCCCTCGACGCACAGGTCACGCTGCGCTCCCAGGTGGTCGTAGTGCCGCGGGTCAGCGGCGTGACCGTCCCCGTCGCCGCCGTCCGCACCGCGCCCGACGGGTCGACGACGGTGATGACGGAGGCCGGCGAGGTGAGGGTCGAGGTCCAGGGCTCGGGCCAGGGCCTCGCGGTCGTCGAGGGCATCGACGTCGGCACCCGCGTGCTGCTCGGGCAGTCGGCCCCGACTGAGGCCGCGCCTTCGGACGCCCCGGACGAGGAGGGCTAGGTGCTCGCCGTCGAGGACCTGTCCTTCGCGTACCGGCGCGGCGCCGAGGAGCTGTTCGGCGGCCTCAGCCACGAGTTCCGGCCGGGCGCGATGACCGCGGTGACCGGGCCGTCGGGCCGGGGCAAGTCGACGCTGCTCTACGTGCTTGGCCTCATGCTCACCCCCACCCGGGGGACGGTGCTCCTGGGCGGCCAGCCGGTCTCGCGGCAGCGCGACTCAACCCGCAGCCGGATGCGGGCCACCAGGATCGGGTTCGTGTTCCAGGACGCCGCGCTCGACGCCTCCCGGAAGGTGATCGACTCGGTGGCCGAGCCCGCCCTCTACGCCGGGTCCACCCCGTCGGCCGCCCGGGCGCAGGCCCGCGAGCTGATGGAGCGCATGGGCGTCGCCGCGCGCGCCGACCACAAGCCGGGCGAGATCTCCGGCGGCCAGGCGCAGCGCGTCGCCGTCTGCCGCGCGCTGGTCACCGGCCCCGACGTCCTGCTGGCCGACGAGCCCACCGGAAACCTGGACCGCGCCAACGCCGCCGAGGTGCTCTCCGCCCTGTCGGCCGCCGCCGGTGGACGCACCGTCGTGATCGCCACGCACGACCCGTTCGTGCTGGAGCACGCCGACGAGGTGCTCGCGCTATGAGGGCATGGGTGCTCGCGCGCGAGGCGCTGGCCACGGCGTGGGCGAACAAGGTGCCGTCCACCCTTGTCGCGCTGCTGGTGGCCGCGATGGTCGCGGGAACGCTGGCCACCGTCGGCCGGACCGCCGCGGCCGAGGAGCAGCTGAGCGAGCGGATGGATGCCGCGGGCTCGCGGCTGCTCACCGTCCGCGACGCGCGCGGCAAGGGGCTGCTGTCGCCGACGATCGTGGCGCAGTCCGCGGGGCTCTCCGGGGTCGAGCGCGCGGCGGGCACGCTGTCGGCCATCGACGTCGTCACCGGGGCGGTCGGCCAGGGCGGCGAGCGCGTCGCGGCCTGGGGCGTCACGGGCGGGCTCGACGGCGTGGTGACCCTGACCGCCGGGCGGTGGCCCGAGCCCGGGGAGGCGCTGGTGTCGGGGCCGGCGATGGCCATCCTCGGCCTGACCAGCCCCTACGGGTTCGTCGCGGAGGCCGCGGCGAACCCGGAGGAGTTCGGCATCGTCGGCTCCTACGCGCCGTTGGACCCGTTCGACGACTACGGCGCGGGCCTTGTCTACAACGCCGCGGGCCGCGACGCCGACACGCTGTGGGTCGTCGCCGCCGAGCCCCGCCACGCCGCCGCTGCGCAGCAGGCCGTTCTCGGCATCGTCGCGCCGGACTCGTTCGAGGACATCCAAGTGACGTCGCCGGTCGGCATGGCCGAGCTGCGCGACCAAGTGCTCGGCGACCTCGGCGCGTTCGGCCGCACGCTGCTGCTCGGCGTCCTCGGCGCGGGCGGGCTGCTCACCGCCGTCGTGGTGCTCGCCGACGTGCTGGTGCGCCGCAAGGACCTCGGCCGCCGCCGCGCGCTGGGTGCGAGCCGCGGGGTCATCGTCGGAATCGTCACCGCCCGCACCTTCGCGCCCGCGCTGCTCGGCGCGGCGCTCGGCTGCGCCTCCGGGCTATGGGTCGCCGCGCGGCTGGGCGCCGCCCCTCCCCTCGACTTCGTGGGCGGGGTCGCCGTCCTCGCCGTGCTCTCGGCCACCTTCAGCGCCGTGCCGCCCGCGCTGTTCGCCGCCACGCGCGACCCGGTAGCGGTGCTGCGGACGCCTTGATCTTTCGGCCCGGGTCCCTTTCGACACGGGCCCGGCGCTTCGCGCGTGGGCCCGGCTCAAGGAGCGCGACACGGGCCCGGCGCTTCGCGCGTGGGCCCGGCTCAAGGAGCGGTTCGGGTCGGGTGCAGCGCGACTTGGGTCGCCTTGACCACCGCGACGACCGCGTCGCCCTCGGCCAGGGCCAGCTCGCGCAGGGCCGACGGCGTGACGTCGGCGTGGATCCGCTGGCCGCCGACAAGCAGGCTGATCCGCTGCACGAGGCCGCGATCCTCCACCCCGGCGACGACGGCGGGCAGCTCGTTGCGCGGGCTGCCGTGGGGCGCGGCGCGGAAGATGCTGACCGCGCCGGGTGGGAACACCGCGCGTGCGGGGCCGGGCGGCAGCACGACGTCCGCGAGCCCCGCGATGACCGGGGAGACGGCGTCGGACAGTGCCCCGGGGTCGGGATCGAGGCGGAGCCCCCCGTCCTCTTCGGCGGTGCCGTGTAGGAGGTTGAGGCCGACGAAGTCCGCGAGGAACGGCGTCCCCGGGCGCTGGAACACGTCGTCGACGGCGCCCGTCTCCGCCACGCGGCCCGCCTCGAGGTAGGCGACGCGGTCGGCAAGGACGAGGACATCCAGCGGGTCGTGCGTGACGAGCAGGGTGGTGATGCCGTCCAGCCTGTCGCGCAGGACGCGGCGCAACTCCGGGGTGGCGCTGGCGTCGAGCGCGGCGAACGGCTCGTCGAGGAGCACGACGTCGGGGTCGAAGGCGAGCGCGCGGGCGAGCGCGACGCGCTGGGCCTGGCCGCCGGACAGCTCGCGGGGGCGCCGTCGCTCGAAGCCCTCGAGCCCCACGGCCGACAGTTCCCGTTCCGCGCGAGCCCTGGCCTGCGTCTTCGCGACACCGCGCGACCGCGGCCCGTAGGCGACGTTGTCCAGCACGGAGAGATGGGGGAACAGCAGCGGGCGCTGCTCAAGGTAGCCGACCCGGCGGCGGTTCGCGGGGACGAAGCGGCGCTCGTCGGCCACGGTCTGGGCGCCGATGGCTACCACCCCGTCGTCGGGCCGCAGCGCGCCGGCGACGAGCTGGATGGAGGTGGACTTGCCCGCTCCGTTGGGGCCGATCAGCGCGAGGATCTCGCCCGGGGCGACGGCGAGCTCGACGCGGACGCCGCGGTCCGCGACGTCGGCGTTGACGCGCAGGCCCTCAGCCATTGTTCCCCCAGGCGCGGAAGTGGGTTGCCAGCCACACGACGAGGCCGGAGACCGCGAGCAGGACGACGGAGAGGGCCAGCGCGAGGTCCGAATCGGACTCGCGCAGGAGGTAGATCTCGAGCGGGAGGGTGCGGGTGGTGCCCTGCAGCGAGCCCGCGAAGGTGAGTGTGGCGCCGAACTCGCCCAAGGCGCGCGCGAACGACAGCGCGGTGCCGGAGGCCAGCGCGGGCGCGGCCATCGGCAGCGTGACGGTGAGCAGCGTGCGGGTGGGGCTGGCGCCGAGGTAGGTGGCGGCGCGCTCGTAGTCCTGGCCGCTGGAGCGCAGCGCGCCCTCGAGCGAGACCACGAGGAAGGGGAGCGCCACGAAGGTCTGCGCGACGATCACGGCGGTGGTCGTGAAGCCGATCTCGATGCCGAGCGCGGACAGGTGCTGGCCGACGAGCCCGCGGCGGCCCAGCGTCGTGAGCAGCGCGAGGCCGGCGACGACGGGGGGAAGCACCATCGGCACGGTGACAAGCGTGCGGGCCGCGGAGGCCCACCGGCCGCGCGTGCGGGCGAGCACCAGCGCCGTCGGCACGCCGAGGACCAGCACGATGCCGGTCGAGATCAGGCAGGTGTACAGGCTCAGCCGGAGCGCGTCAAGCGAGCGCTCCGACATGAGCAGCTCGGGGAGGCGCGCCCAGTCGGCGCGGACGAGCAGCCCGACGAGGGGCAGGCCAAGCAAAGTGAGCGCCAGCGCCATCGGCGCCAGCGCCCACTTCGGGTAGCTCAGGCCAGTTGTCACTGAGGGGCGCCGAAGCCGAACGCCGCGAGCTTCGCCTGACCCTCCGCGCCGGTGATGGCCGCGATGAACGCATCGGCCTGGTCCGGCGTCGGGGCGCCCTTGACCTTGCCGATCCAGTAGGTGTTCGGGTCCTCCTTGGCGCCGGGCACCTCGAAGACCTGCACCTGATCGCCGGCGCCCGTGGCGTCGGTGGCGTAGACGAGGCCCGCGTCGGCCTCGCCTGCGGTGACCTTGCCAAGCACGTCGGTGACCTTGGCCTCCTCGGAGACCGGGGTCAGCGTCAGGCTGTTCGCGTCGGCGGCCTTCACGGTCGCGGCGCCGCAGGGGACGTCGGGCGCGCAGATGACGAGCTTGGTGCCCTCCAGCGAGGCGTCGAAGCCGGTGATGCCTGCCGGGTTGTCGGCCGGGGTGACCAGGACGAGGTAGTTGGTGGCGAACATGACGGGGGCGCCGTCCATGAGGCCGGCCTCGACGGCAGCGTCCATGTTCTTCTTGTCGGCGGAGGCGAAGACGTCGGCGGGGGCGCCGCCCTTCAGCTGGTCGACGAGGCCCGAGGAGCCGTCGAACGAGTACTTGGCGTCGGCGATGTCCGGGAACACCGTGTTCAGCGACGCGGCGGCGAACACGATGGCGTCCGACGTCGACGGCCCGGCGGGGGCGTCCGTGGTCTGGGTGACCGACGGCGCGGGGGCGGCCGGGGTCTCGGCGGGCTGGGTTGTCCCGCCGCACGCGGCGAGCAGGGCCAGGGGGGCGGTGAGGGCGAGGAGCGCGAAGCGCTTCATGCACGGTTCATTTCGATGGTGACGTTTGTTGCCTTGATGACCGCGGTGGCGACGACGCCGGGCTCGAGGCCCAGCTCCTGCACCGCCTCGGTCGAGATGAGGGAGACGATTCGGTAGCGGCCGCACTGCAGCTCGACCTGGCTCATGACCGTGTCGGAGACGACGCGGGTGATGAGGCCCGTCAGGTGGTTGCGGGCGGAGCGGGAGCCCGTCCCGCCGTCCAGCTGGTCGAGCGCCTTGTCGGCCAGCTCCTGCGCGAGCGCGGCGAGTTCGACGCCGTCGATGGCCTGCCTTCCGGCCTCGTCGGCGACGGCGTGCAGCCGCCCGCCGTCGACCCAGCGACGAACCGTGTCGTCGCTGACCCCGAGGAGGCTCGCCGCGGCAGCAATCCGTATCTGCGTCATGACGGGGATACTATCAGCCGTAGTTGCGGTTCCAACAATTGCTTAGGGTAAACGGCGGCGTCGCCCGGAAGCCGTGGCTACCCGGCACACAGCGCTATCGTTCGTCGATCGAGGAGACCGCGGCGAGGCGCCGTTGAGGCACCGAAAACCGGAAGCCGCGGCGCTAGGGTGGGCACCATGTCGTACCGCGCCGTCGTCATCACCTGCTCCGATCGGGCAGCAGCCGACATCTACGAGGACCGCTCGGGACCGGTCCTCCGCGAAGGGCTCTCCAAGCTGGGCTTCGAGGTCGACGCCCCCGTGGTGCTCCCCGACGACGCGCCGCTCATCGCGCAGGCGATCGCTGATGCCGTCGACGGCGGCGCGCGGATCGTGCTGACAACAGGCGGAACCGGGGTCGGCCCGCGCGACGTGACGGTCGAGGCGACCCGCCCGCTGCTGACGTATGAGGTGCCCGGCATCGCGGAGCGGGTCCGCGCTGCGGGCCTGGCCGTCACGCCGCTGTCGTCGCTCTCGCGCGGCCTCGCCGGCGTCGTCGACCGCGGCGGCCCGCGGGCGTTCGTCTTCAACGCCCCCGGCTCCCGCGGCGGCGCCCGAGACGCCCTCGCCGTGCTCGCCCCCGTGCTGACCCACATCGTCGACCAGCTCGACGGCGCGGATCACGACATGAGCCGCCCCGCGTCGCAAACCGCTCGTTGAGCCGGTTGCGTCGACGAAGTCGACCGCTATCGCGTCGCGCCGTGCTGAGCCGACGCGCGAGC
>CAYVWO010000125.1:3928-7480 GCA_964455495.1 uncultured Tessaracoccus sp. | reverse complement strand
AGCTGGTTCCGGTGGAAGAGCCAGAGCACGCCGGTGAGCATCAGGGCGAAGGCGAGCGTCGCCGCGGCGGCCGAAAGCTTGCCGACCGGCTTGCGCGGGAGGCTGTCGACATCGAGCAGCATCACGATGAAGGCGAAGAGCACGACGACCGACCAGCCCAGCAGGCCCGAGAGCACCTCGCGCGAGAGCTGCGCGGTCTGGGCGATCGACACCGAAAGCACGGTCGTGCCGTCCGAGAATCCCAGCTGGGCGTCGCTGGGCTGCATGCAGGCGCCGAGGGAGGCCTCGCCGACGTCCGAGACGCACGCCCTCGATGCTGCCGATCCGGTCCTGGAACAGCTGCCGCGTCAAGAGGTACTGCACGCCGAGCAGCGCAGCTCCCCCGGCGACGAAGACGCCGGCGATCAGCGCCGCGAGCCGCACCCGAAACGCGCGGGCTCGGGTCATCGGCCCGCCTCTATCCGGTAGCCGCGGCCGGGCGCGCTCTCGATCGGATCCGGGCGGCCCAGCTTGCGGCGCAGCGTGTGCACGGCGGACTTGACGACGCCGCGGCCGCGCTCGTCGGGGCTCGGCCAGACGTCGTCGAGCAGCTCCTCGACGGCGACCCAGCCGCCGGCGGCGACGAGCAGCAGCTCGAGCACGCCGTACTCCTTGGCCGTCAGCCGAATGGGCGCGCCGTCGCGCTCGGCGATCCGGCGCACGGTGTCGACGCGCACCCCGGCGGCCTCCAGCACGGTGCCCGAGCCGGGGGTGGTGCGCCGGGCGAGGGCGCGGAGGCGGGCGAGCAGCTCGACGTAGGCGAAGGGCTTCGCGAGGTAGTCGTCGGCGCCGAGGTCGAGGCCGGCCACGCGGTCGTCGAGCGTGCCCGCCGCGGTGAGCATCAGGATCCGCACCGGGTGGCCCTGCTGGCGCAGCAGCCGACACAGCGCGTCGCCGGTGAGCACGGGCAGGTCCCGGTCGAGGATCATCAGCTCGACATCGTTCTCGCCCATCCGGGCCAGCGCGGCGGCGCCGTGGTAGGCCACATCGACGGCGTAGCCCTCGCGCCGCAGCCCGTCCGCAAGCCCGTCGGCGAGCGCCCGCTCGTCCTCAACCAGCAGCAGCCGCATCGCGCCTCACCCACCTCTCGCCGCCCAGCCTGCCCGCGGCGCGGTCAAGCGGCGGTCAAGCCGACCGTGACCGCCATTCAACCAGCCGGGCGGCACGGTGGTCCCAACGCCGACGCCCGAGCGGCCCGACAACAGGAGAAGACATGAGACTCACCGCCATCGCCCTGGCCGCCGCCGTCGCGCTCGTCGGCTGCACGGGCGCTCCAAGCGAACCGGAGCCGGAGACCGCGTCGGCGGCGCAGTTCGTCGCGTGCCTGAAGGCTGCCGGCGTCGAGGCGCGCGTCGGCACTCAAGGCCACGCGCTCGTGCTGGTCGGCGGGCCGCCGACCGGGGAGCCCGGCGAGGTCGTCCGGCACGAGTCGAGCGCCGAGGGCGAGGCGCAGGGCTGGTCCTACAGCGAGGTCGACGAGTCCGGCTCCTGGGACGCCGCCGAGACCGCCGCCTACTTCGCCGACGACCCCGACACCCACGACGCCTACGCCGCGTGCGAGGCGAAGTACCCCGACTTCACCCAGCCCGAGTACGACCCGATGAAGGACCCCGAGGTGCAGCAGCAGATGGCCGCGCAGCGGGAGGACGAGCTCGCCTTCGCCCGGTGCGCCCGGGACGCGGGGTTCGCGTGGGTCGCCGACCCCGACCCGGCGACGAGCAGCGGGATCGAGCTCCCGCTCGACCTGGCCGAGGCCGAGTTCCGCGACCTGCTGACCGCCTGCTGGGACAACGAGCGCGGCAACGTCTCCTGGCGCGTCGGCTCCGACAGCGGGCACCTCGACACCTTCGACTTCTTCGAGGTGCTGGAGGAGTTCATGGGCCCCGGCGAGGAAGGGTGAGTCGGCGGCGCCCGCGCTGGGCGTGGGCCGTAGCTGCGGTGCTGCTGGTCGCCGCGGCGGTGGGTGCCGCCTGGCACCTCCGGCCGTGGGAGGCGCTCGCCCCGCGCCCGGCCGAGGCCGCGGAGCCCGTCACCGCCGCCGTCGAGATGGCGACGCTGACCACGCAGGTCCGGCTGAGCGGTCAGTTGAGCTACGGGGAGGCGGCCCCCCTGCCCGCAGCCGCCGGGACGATCACCGTCCTGCCCGCCGCCGGTGAGACGGTGCTGGTCGGCGAGCGGGTCTACGAGGCCGACGGGGCGCCGGTCGTGCTGTTCCGCGGCTCGCGGCCGTTCTGGCGCGAGCTTTCCGTCGGCTCGTCCGACGGCAAGGACGTCCGCCAGCTCCAGAGCAACCTGGCCGCCCTCGGCTTCCTCGACGCCAAACCCACCGGCAGGTACGGGTCGCTGACCAGGCAGGCGGTGCGCGACTGGCAGAAGTCGATCGGCGTTCCCCGGACGGGCGTGTTCTCGCCGTCGTCGGTGGTGGTCGCCGACGCGCCCGGCATCCGCATCGAGCGGACCACGGCGCGGCTGGGCGAGGTCGACGCCAGCCCGGCGACCTACACCTCGACGACGCTGCGGGCCACCGCCAAGCTGACGGCCGCCCAGGCCCGGACGCTGGCCGTCGGCACTCCGATCGCCGTGACGCTGCCCGACGGCGCGTCGATCGACGCCGAGCTCGCCGCCGTCGACCCCGGCGGGCTGCCCACCGGCGACGGCGACGCCGTCACGCCCCCGACAGCCACCGTCGAGTTCGAGGACCAGACGCAGGTGGCCGAGGCGGGGCCGATCGGCGTGCGGATCGTGATCCGCGACGACGAGGAGCGGCCCGAGACGCTCGTGGTCCCGGTCACCGCGCTGTTGGCGACCGCGGACGGCGGGTACGCCGTAGAGGTCTGGGACGGCGCGTCGGCCGCCCGCACCCCCGTGGAGATCGGGCTGGTCGCCGACGCGCGGGCCCAGGTCCTTGCCAGCGGCGCGGAGGTCGGCGCCGAGGGCCGAGTGCTTGCCCCCGGCGACCTCGTGGTGCTGGCGCGATGAGCGCCCCCGTCGTCGAGCTGCGCGGCGCGACCAAGACCTATCCCGGCCCGCCCGAGCTGACGGTGCTGCGGCCGACGACGCTGGCCGTCCACGCCGCGGAGCAGGTCGCCGTCGTCGGGCCGTCCGGGTCCGGCAAGTCCACGCTGCTCGCCATCCTCGGCACCCTCGACGACCCGACCGAGGGCACGGTCCTCGTGGACGGCCGCGAGGTCACCGGGCTGCGCGAGCGGCACCGCTCCGCGCTGCGGGCCGAGCGGATCGGGTTCGTGTTCCAGCAGTTCCACCTGCTGCCCACGCTGTCGGCGCTCGACAGCGTGGCCACAGGGCTGCTCTACTCCGGCGTCCGCAACGGCGCGCGCCGCCGCCGGGCCGCCGAGGCCCTGGAGGCCGTCGGCCTCTCCCACCGAACGCGTCACCGGCCCGGCCATCGTTTCGTTCAGCGATCGCGTCATCTTCACCACCGAGATCCCCAATGACGACCCGTGCTCGAACGGCGCCACCGGCTGGCTCATGGAGGTCGACCCCTTCTCCGGC
>CAYVWO010000125.1:0-3918 GCA_964455495.1 uncultured Tessaracoccus sp. | reverse complement strand
GTGCAGGCACAGGGAGCGGCGCTGATCATGGTGACGCACGACGAGCAGGTCGCCTCTCGGTTCGCGCGGCGCATCCGGATCCGCGACGGCGTGGCCTCCGGGCCGGGGATCGAGGCCGCGCCGTGAGCCGCCTCACGCTCGCCGACGTCGTCCGCACCGCCTGGTTGGGCGTGGCGGGCCGGCCGCAGCGCACCGTCCTCGCCGCGCTCGGGATCGCGCTGGGGATCGCCTCCTTGGTCGCGCTGACCGGGGCCGCGGCGTCGAACCACGCGCAGCTGCTTGCCGAGCTGGACGCCATGGGCGCCGACCTCGCCGTCGTCACCCCGGCCACGGGGCCCGACCGGGAGCCCGTGCCGCTGCCGCAGACCGCGCCGGCGGGGATCGCCCGGCAGGACGGGGTCGACCGCGTGGGGGTCTTCGAGACGCCGCCCGACGGCCTGCGGGTGTACCGCACCGACCTCGTCCCCGAGACCGAGACCAACGGGATCGCGGTCGCCGTCGCGCGGCCCGACGCGCTGGCCGCCGTGGACGCTGGCGTCGCGTCCGGGCGCTGGTTCGACGACGCCACCCGCGGCCTGCCCGTCGCGGTGCTGGGCGCGACGGCCGCCGAGCGGCTGGGCCTCGACCGCGCGGGCGACCGGGTCCTGATCGGCGGCCGGTGGTACGGCGTGCTCGGCATCCTGGAGACCGCGGGACTGGCCGCGGATCTCGACGCCTCGGCCATCCTCGGCGACCGCTGGGTCCGAGACCAGCTCGACGGCGACGGCGAGATCGCCGCCATCTACGTCCGCGCCCTGCCCGGCGAGATCGACGCGGTGCGCGGCATCCTCGCGGCGGCGGCCAACCCGGGCTCCGCCGTCGCCCAGGTGAGCAAGCTCTCCGACCTCGCCAAGGCCCGCGCCACCACCGACGACGCCCTGACGACGCTCGGCCTCGCGCTGGCGGGAATCGCGCTGCTGGTCGGCGGCGTGGGGATCGCCAACACGATGGTGGTGACGGTGCTGGAGCGGCGCGGGGAGATCGGGCTGCGGCGCGCGCTGGGCGCCCGTCCCGGCCAGGTCGCCGCGCAGTTCGTGGCCGAGGCCGTCGCGCTGTCGCTCCTCGGCGGGCTCGCGGGCCTGGCCCTCGGCTCCGCCGCGCTGCGCGCTGTGTGACGCTCGCATTCCCGAATCCGCTGTTGGCTGACAAGCTACGGGTCGGGCGCGGCCATGGGTTAGCGTTTCGGCCAAGCCGCCCGGCCACCCGTGACGCAAGACGGATCGGCGTGGGCCTTCGGCGGCAGACGAGGCCAACAACCCGAGGAATCCCATGAGCACCGATGCACCGACCGGCGCCCGCGTCCGGCCTCCCCGCGAGGGCCGCAGCAACGGACAGTGGCTCGTCAACGGCCAGGAGCCGCTGAACCCCAACGAAGTCTTCAAGGCCGCCGACAACGGCCTGAACGTCCGCGAGCGGATCGAGTCCATCTACGCCCACGAGGGATTCGCCTCGATCCCCGCCGACGACCTGCACGGCCGGATGCGCTGGTGGGGCCTCTACACGCAGCGCAAGCAGGGCATCGACGGCGGCCGCACGGGCGACCTGTCGGCCGACGAGCTCTCGGACGAGTACTTCATGATGCGCGTGCGCCTCGACGGCGGCTCGCTGACGCTGGAACAGCTCCGCGTCGTCGCGCAGATCAGCGTCGAGTTCGCCCGCGACACCGCCGACATCTCGGACCGGCAGAACATCCAGCTGCACTGGATCCGGGTCGAGGACGTGCCGGAGATCTGGCGCCGCCTCGAGGCCGTCGGCCTGCAGACCACCGAGGCCTGCGGCGACACCCCGCGCGTCATCCTCGGCTCTCCCGTCGCCGGGATCGCCGCCGAGGAGATCATCGATCCCACCCCGCAGATCCGGGAGATCGTAGAGACCTACATCGGCGACCCGGAGATCTCGAACCTGCCGCGCAAGTTCAAGTCGGCCATCACCGGGCACCCGAGCCTCGACGTCGTCCACGAGATCAACGACATCTCGCTCGTCGGCGTCGTCCACCCGGAGCTGGGCGCCGGCTACGACCTGTGGGTCGGCGGCGGCCTCTCGACCGCCCCGCGGCTGGCCGAACGCCTCGGCGCCTTCGTCGCCCCCGAGCGGGCGGCCGACGTCTGGTACGGCGTCGTGCGGATCTTCCGCGACTACGGCTACCGTCGCCTGCGCAACAAGGCCCGCCTGAAGTTCCTGCTCGCCGAATGGGGACCCGCGAAGTTCCGCCAGGTGCTGCAGGACGAGTACCTCGGCTACGAGCTTCCCGATGGCCCCGCCGCCGTCGCCACGGGCGGCCACGCCGACCACGTGGGCGTGCACGAGCAGAAGGACGGGCGCAAGTACGTCGGGCTCGCCCCGGTCGTCGGGCGCTCCTCCGGAACGAAGCTGCTCGCGCTTGCCGACGCCGCCGAGGCCGCCGGAAGCGACCTGATCCGGCTCACCGCGCACCAGAAGCTCGTCGTCCTGAACGTGGACCCGGGCAAGGTCGACGGCCTGCTGGCCGCCGCAGAGGGGATCGGGCTGACCGCGTTCCCCGGCCTCTTCCGCCGCCACACCATGGCCTGCACCGGCATCGAGTACTGCAAGCTGGCGTTCGTCGACACCAAGGACACGGCGACGGCCGCCGTCGCCACCCTCGACAACCGGCTGGCCGACCTCGGCCTCGACGTGCCGATCGCGCTCAACGTCAACGGCTGCCCCAACAGCTGCGCGCGCATCCAGACCGCCGACATCGGGCTCAAGGGCCAGATCGCCAGGAACCCCGACGGCACGGACGAGTTCGCCTTCCAGGTGCACCTCGGCGGCGGGCTGGCTTCGGCCGATCGCGAGGAGGCGGGCCTCGGCCGCACGCTGCGCGGGCTGAAGATCACCGCCGACGAGATGCCCGAGTACGTCGAGCGGGTCACCCGCCGGTTCGCCGCGGACCGCGACGCGGGAGAGTCGTTCGCGCACTGGGCGCACCGCGCCGAGGACGAGGCGCTCCGGTGAGCGTCGACGTCGCCACCCTCGGCACGGTGCCCGCGCCGCACGGCCCGGGCCGTCGCCGCTCGGCCGCCGAGCTGGAGGCGATCGCCCTCGAGGCCTCCGTCCGGTTCGCCGACGCGACCGCCGACGACGTGCTCGCCTGGGCCGCCGAGGCCTTCGGCGACTCCCTGGCCGTCGCCTGCTCGATGGCCGGCGACACCGTCGTCCCCCACCTGGCCGCGAGGCATCGCCCCGGGGTCGACGTACTCTTCCTCCAGACCGGCTACCACTTCCCCGAGACCATCGACGTCCGCGACGCGCTCCCCCTCTCGGCGGAGGTCACGATCGTCGAGGTGCTGCCCGTGCAGTCGGTGGCCGAGCAGGACGCCACGTTCGGCGCGAGGCTGCACGACCGCGACGCCTCGCAGTGCTGCGCGCTGCGCAAGATGGAGCCCATCAACCGCGAGCTGGCCAGCTACGAGGCCTGGGTGACGGGGCTGCGCCGCGAGGACTCCCCGCTGCGCGCCGACACCCCGCTCGTCGAGTGGGACAGCGCGCACCAGATGGTCAAGATCAACCCGATCGCGGCCTGGGGCTTCGACGACGTGCTCGACTACGCCGACGCGCACGACGTCCCGGTGAACCCGCTCCTCACCCAGGGTTACCCGTCCATCGGCTGCGCCCCCTGCACCCGCCCCGTCGCTCCAGGAGAGGACCCGCGCGCGGGCCGCTGGGCGGGGCTCGCGAAGTCCGAGTGCGGCCTGCACGTCACCGACACCCATCCCGAGGAGGAACCCTTGAGCCTCGACATCGACCTGACCCTGGCAGGCGGCGGCATCTCGCTCACCCCGGACAGCTCGCCTGGCCCGGACCGGCAGCTCAGCCACCTGCGCGAGCTGGAGGCCGAGGGCATCCACATCATCCGCGAGG
>CAYVWO010000124.1:0-7504 GCA_964455495.1 uncultured Tessaracoccus sp. | reverse complement strand
GTCGAACGTGATCCGCGCGGGGGAGAGCTCGCCGAAGTTCAGCGCCAGCCGGTCCAACGCCGCCTGGACGTAGTTCCCCCAGTGCCCGGCGGGCAGGCCGGGATCCACCCCCGGCGTGAGGAAGAGCTCGCCGGGAACGGCGGTGGTGGAGACGACGAACCGGGCGCGGGGCGTTTCGACGCCGACCAGCGTCGCGGTGATCCCGCGGTCGACGGCAGCGAGCAGCGAGCGGCCGCCCATGTAGTCGGTGTGCTTTCCCAGCACCTCGAGGCGTCCGGGGACGAACCACTTCACAGCAGCACCTCGCGGTCGCCAAGGGCCGCGGCGACCGAGGCGATGTCGTCGCGGGCGCTCATGTCCAGCACCCCGTCCTCCGACACGACAAGGGCGTAGGGGTCTCCTGCGGCGATGGCCGCGCGGACGGCGTCGGTGATCTCGTACTCGCCGCGGGTCGATCTCGGGATGGCGCGCGCGGCGTCGAAGATCGCGGGGCCGCACAGCCAGCAGTTCATCGAGACGACGGCGTCGGGGCCGAGGCGCAGGGCGGTGGCGGCGTCGGGCTTCTCGACCAGTTCGGCGAGGTTGCCGTCGGCATCGGCGGTGGCCAACGCGAAGGCCGCGATCTTCTCCGGAGCGATGTTCGACCTGGTCAACAGCCCCTCGCGGGTGAAGCCGACCAGCGCGGAGCCGGGGACGTCGGCGAGGAGCCGGAGCGCGGCGGCGGGATAGTAGTTGTCGGAGTTGATCACGAGCACGCGGTCGTCGCCGGCGAAGTCCTCGGCGGCGAGGACGGCGTTGGCGGTGCCGAGCGGCTCCTCCTGTACGGCGTAGGCGACGTTCACGCGCGTCTTCGGCAGGGCGTCGTAGTAGTCGCGGATCACGTCGTGCTCGGGCCCGATCACGAGGCAGACATCCGCGAAACCGGCGTCGGCGAGGGCGGAGACGACGTGGTCGAGGAACGGCCGGCCGACGGAGATCATCGCCTTGACGCCAGAGTCGGCGGCCTTGGCCTGCTCCGCGCTGAGCGCGACGCCGTCGGCCTCCTTCCGCATGCGCGAGCCGAGCCCGCGCGCCAGGATCACTGCCTTCGTGGGTGCGCCATAGGTCATTCGGCCAGCCTATTGAACGGGGCCGGTGGGCGGGAATCCGCGCGACCACACGATCATCGGTTCTGCACCAACGTCGCCGAGGCGGTGCCCCGTCAGCGGAGGCCGCGGAGGAAGTCCTCGTCGTCGTCAGGCGCGCGGTCGGTGTGGTGTGGGCGGGCTTGGCCGCTCACGGGGCGGCCGAAGAACAGCCACAGGATGGGGCCGACGACGGGGACGCAGATCACGAGGAACGCCCACAACCAGCGCGGCATGGCACGGACGACGCGCCCCCGCGACTGGGCCACCTCGACGACGCAGTACACGGTGAGCATGACCACGATGACGATCAGCAACACGCGCAGCATGCGCTCAGTCTACCGCCGTCGCGGCATGGATAGGCTTGCCGGGTGCATCACATCCTCGACGACGTCCGCGCCCTGCTCGGCCGCGGTGAGGGCCTGTGGCTGGCCGACGGCGAGGGCGCGGCCCCCGCGGGGATGGCGGTCGTGGGGACGTCCGGATCGACGGGCGAGCCGAAGCTGGTGCTGCTGAGCGGGGACGCGCTGGCCTCCGCCGCCCGTGCCGCGGAGGAGCGCCTCGGGTTCGCCGCCACGTGGCACCTCGCGCTCGACCCGCGCTACGTCGCCGGCCTGATGGTGCTCGTCCGCGGGCTGCTCGGCGACGGCGTCGCCGAGGCCGGGCTGGACCTGGCGACGCTGCGGCCCCTCGAGGGACGCAACGCCGTCTCGCTCGTTGCTACCCAGCTCTACCGCGCGTTGAGCTCCCCGGAGACCACCCGCGCGCTGGCCGCGTTCGACGCCGTGCTCGTGGGCGGCGCGGCGCTCGCGCCCGGGCTGCGCGCGCGCGCCGAGGCCGCCGGCATCCGCGTGATCGAGACCTACGGCATGAGCGAGACCTGCGGCGGAGTCGTCTGGGACGGCGTGCCCCTGCCCGGCGTCGGCGTACACGTGGGGGGCGCGTCTGGTCCGGGCCGAGCCGACGCCGTCGGCCGGATTGGGCTGAGCGGCCCCACTCTGTTCGACGGCTACCTCGGCCGACCCGAGCTCACCGCCGAGGTGCTGCGAGACGGGGCGGTCCTGACCGGCGACCGGGGGCACCTCGCGCCCGACGGCCGGCTGGTCGTCGACGGGCGGGTCGACGACGTCGTGCAGAGCGGCGGCGTCAACGTCGACCTCGCCGCGGTCCGCGCCGCCGCGGCCGCCCTCGACCCCGAGACCGCCGTGCTCGCCATCGACGACGACGAGTGGGGCGCCCTCGTCGTGCTGGTCGCCACCGGCGGAGCCCTCGACGATTGGCGGGACCGCCTGCGCGCCGCGCTGCCCGCCGCCTGCCTGCCCCGGCGGTTGGTTGTCGTCGACCGCATCCCCCGCGGCCCGGGCGGCAAGCCGGACGGGGCGGCACTCACGGCTAGAGTGACCCGGTCATGAGTGATTCCCTCCCCGTCTGGGTGGCAGGCGCGCGTCCGCGCACCCTGCCCGCCGCCGTCGCCCCCATCCTCGCCGGAGTCGCATCGGCCGGTGCGCTCGGCGCGTGGGACTGGCCCGTCGCCGCGCTGTGCCTCGTCGTCGCGCTGGCCATGCAGGTGGGCGTCAACTACGCCAACGACTACTCCGACGGCGTGCGCGGCACCGACGACGAGCGCGTCGGGCCGACGCGGCTCGTCGCCTCTGGCCTCGCCTCGCCGAGGGCGGTGAAGTCGGCCGCGTTCGGCGCGTTCGGCGTGGGCGCCGTCGCGGGCCTGGCGGTCGTCGCCCTGAGCGGGCAGTGGTGGCTGCTGCTGGTTGGCGCGGCGTGCATCGTCGCGGCCTGGTTCTACACCGGCGGGAGGAAGCCGTACGGCTATCTCGGGCTGGGCGAGGTCATGGTGTTCGTCTTCTTCGGGCTCGTCGCCACGGTCGGCACGGCGTACGTGATCTCGGGTTGCGCGCCGCCCCACGCCGGGGTGGCGGGTGCGGCCGTCGGCGCGCTGGCCAGCGCGATCCTCGTGGCCAACAACCTGCGCGACATCGAGACGGACAGGGTCGCGGGCAAGATGACGCTGCCCGCGCGCCTCGGCGACCGCAACGCCCGCCTGTTCTACGCGGGGCTCTGCGCGCTGGCGGGCCTCGCCGTCGTCGTCTTCGCGGCGTTGACGACCTGGTTCGCGCTGCTTGCGCTGCTTGGCCTCGCGCTGCTCGTCGACCCGCTGCGGCGCGTGCTCGGCGGGGCGCTGGGCCGCGACCTCATCCCGGTGATTCAGGCGACGGGCTTCGCGGAGATCGGGGTGGGGCTCGGCCTGCTCATCGGGGTGCTGTTGGCATGACCGTGCACGTGTTCGACATCGCGCTGACGGTCCCGTTCCGGGGCATCGCGCGGCGCTCGGGCGTGCTGTTCGAGGGGCCGGCCGGCTGGGCCGAGTGGAGCCCCTTCCCCGAGTACGACGACGGCGAGGCGGCCTCCTGGCTGCGCGCGGCGCGCGAGGCGGCCGAGGCCGGCTGGCCCGCGCCGGTGCGGGGCGCCGTCGAGGTGAACGGGATCGTTCCCGCGCTCGCCCCCGCGGACGCCGCAGCGCGTGCCATCGCCTCGGGGTGCGGCACGATCAAGATCAAGGTGGCCGCCGTCGGACAGTCCCTGGACGACGACGTCGCCCGCGTGGCCGCGGTGCGGGCGGCGCTGCCCGAGGCGCGGATCCGGGTGGACGCGAACGGCGGCTGGTCGCTGGCGCAGGCCGTCGACGCCGTGCGCGAGCTGGGCGCCTTCGGGCTGGAGTACGCCGAGCAGCCCTGCGCGACGGTGGAAGACCTGGCGGCGCTGCGGGCGCGGGACCTCGGGGTGCCGATCGCCGCCGACGAGTCCATCAGGCGCGCCGCCGACCCGCTGCGGGTCAAGGCCGCGGGCGCCGCGGACATCGCGGTGCTGAAGGTGCAGCCGTTGGGCGGCGTGCGCGCCTGCCTGCGGCTGGCCGAGGAGCTCGGGCTGCCCGTCGTGGTGTCGAGCGCGGTCGAGACGTCGGTCGGGCTGCGGGCGGGCGTGGCGCTGGCCGCGGCGCTGCCCGAGCTGCCCTATGCGTGCGGGCTCGAGACCGCGCGGCTGCTTGCCGCCGACGTGACGCGCGATCCGTTGGCGCCGCGGGCCGGGGCCATCGAGGTCAGGGACGTTGAGGCCGACGCCGAGCTGCTGCTCGCGCGGGCCGCCGGCCCGGAGCTGACGCGGTTCTGGTTGGATCGGCTGGAACGGGTGAGTCGGATCCTGGAGGGAGAGCGGTGAGCAGCATCGAACTGGGGGCGGTCGTCGTCGACGCTCTGCGCGGCGCTGGCGTCACCGATGTCGTGCTCGCGCCCGGCTCGCGCAGCGCCCCCCTTGCGTTGGCCGCGGACCGCGCCAACCGCGAGGGTCGGCTGCGGCTGCACGTGCGGATCGACGAGCGCGTGGCAGGCTTCACCGCGCTCGGCCTTGCCAAGGCGAGCGGGCGCCCGGTCGCGGTGATCACCACCTCCGGCACCGCCGTCGCTAACCTCGGCCCCGCGGCCATGGAGGCCACCGCGGCGGGCGTGCCCCTGATCTTCGTCACCGCGGATCGGCCGGCGCACCTCGTCGGGACGGGGGCCAACCAGTGCGGCGACCAGGCCGGGGCGTTCGGCCCCGCAGCGCTGGCCGTGGTCCGGCTGTCGTCCGAGTCGGGCGGCGCCACGGCCTGGGCCGCGGGCGTGCACCGCGCGCTGGCCGTCGCCTCCGGGGCGCGGACCCGGCAGCCCGGCGCGGTGCAGCTGAACATCGAGTTCGCCGAGCCGCTGGTGGCCGAGCTGCCGCAGTCGAAGGAGATCGCGTTCGAGGTGGCCGAGTCCGCGGGGCACCGGGTGGTCGAGCTGGACGCCCGCCGCACCGTCGTTCTCGTCGGCGACGCGTCGCCCGAGGTCGGCGCGGAGGCGCGGGCGCTGGCCGAGGTGAGCGGCGCGCCGCTGCTGGCCGAGCCGTCGTCGAACGCGCGGTCTGGCGCCAACGCCGTCGCCGACTACCGGCTGCGGCTGGCCGACCTCGGCGGGCGGATCGAGCGGGTGATCGTGTTCGGGCACCCGACGCTCTCGCGCCCGGTCTCCCGGCTCCTCGCCCGCGACGACGTCGAGCTGGTCGTCGTGACCGACCGCGCCACCTGGCCGGACCCGGGCCACCGGGCCACGATCGTCGCTGACCGGGTGCTGCTGGCGGACCAGGCCCCGTCCTGGCTGGGGGAGTGGACGCCTTTCGACACGGGCGTTCGCTCCGCTCACGGCCCGGCTCAAGGAGCGGCGGTCGCGGGCGTTCGCTCCGCTGACGGCCCGGTTCAAGGAGCGACAATCACCCAGGAGACCGTAGCCGCGGCCGTGCTCGCCGCGCTCGGCCCCGGCGACGACCTGGTGTTGGGCGCCAGCTCCATCATCCGCGCCGCCGATCTCGCGCCCATCGCCGAGCGGCCCCCGCGCGTGTTCGCCAACCGCGGCCTCGCGGGCATCGACGGCACGGTCGCGACGGCGACCGGGATCGCGCTGGCCACGGGCAGGCCGACCACGGTGCTGCTCGGCGACCTCACGGCCCAGCACGACCTCGGAGCCCTCGTCCGCCCGCCGTCGGAGCCGTGGCCGCTCCTGCGTGTGGTCGTCGCCGACGACGGAGGCGGCTCCATCTTCCACGCCCTCGAGCAGGGCGCGCCCGAGTACGAGGCCAGCTTCGAGCGCGTCTTCGGCACGCCGCAGGCCGTCGACCTGGCCGCGGTCGCGTCCGCGCTGGGCTGGACAGTCGCCCGGGTCGCCGACAGGGCTAGCCTCGTCGAGGCCCTGGCCGTCGACGCCGAGTTCATCGTCGCGAGTCTGGGCCGGGGCCGCGCATAAAGCTGGCTATGTCGCCAGCCGCGCTCATATATCGCATGGTTGGCTGTATAGCCAGCGTTGTGCGCATGACGTCGAGATCGAGGGAGGACAAAGCATGGATATCGGGATCGTCGGGACCAACTTCATCAGCGAGTGGTTCGTGGCGGCGTGCCGCGCGGGCTCGGGCAGGGTCCGCCCCACCGCAGTGTGCTCGCGCGACGCGGCGCGGGGTGCGGAGTTCGCCGCGCGGATGGACCTTCCCCGCTCCTTCACCACCGTCGAGGAGATGTGCGAGGCCGTCGACGCCGTCTACATCGCGAGCCCGACGTCGGCCCATCACGCGCAGGCGATGGCCGCGATCGAGGCCGGCCGCCACGTCCTGATCGAGAAGACGATGACGTCCTCGGCGTCCGAGGCAGAGGAGGTCTTCGCCGCCGCCGAGCGGCGGGGCGTCGTCGCGATGGAGGCGGCGCGCCACCTCCACACGCCCGCGTTCCGGGAGTTCCGGCGCGCCATCGGCGACGTCGGCACGGTGCGCTACGCGCACTTCGAGATGATGCAGTACTCGTCGAGGTACGGCCGCTTCCTCGCGGGCGAGCACGTCAACGCGTTCGACCCGACGCTGGGCAACGCCGCCCTCGTCGACATCGGCTTCTACCCCTTGTCGGCGGCGCTGGAGTGCTTCGGCACGGAGCCCGCCTCTCAGTCGGGCGGCAGCTACCGGCTGCGGGGCGGCTTCGAGGGCGGCGGCAGCATCCAGCTCGGCTACGACGGCCTGCTCGTCGACGTCGTCTACTCGAAGATCGTCTCCGGCCTCGGACCGACAAGCGTCCACGGCGAGGAGGGCACCCTGACCGTCAACGCCGTCGCGGAGCCATCGCGGGTCGAGCTCCACCGCCGCGGCAAGGACCCCCTCGTGCTGGTCGACGCCCCGCCGGTCACCCCCGCCGACACCATGGTCCACGAGCTCGACGCCTTCGCCGACCAGGTCGACGAGGGCCGCGCCGACCCCCACTGGCGAGACCTCAGCGTCGCCGTCCGCCGCATCATGGACGTACACCTCGGCTGACGCACGTCACGATCCCAGGCGCGGGAAGGGGCGCAGGGCGAACACCACCTCGACCGGGACCTCGAAGTACTCGGCGATCTGCAGCGCCAACGTCAACGACGGCGAGTACTCCCCGCGCTCCAGGTACCCGACCGTCTGGTAATGGACGCCGAGGGCGTCCGCCAGCTGACGACGCGAGATGCCCCGCTCCATGCGCAGCATGGCTATGCGGTTGTAGATGGCGTCGCTCATCGCACCAGTCTCTCAGCCCGACGGCTCATCAGTAGCCCCGGGCGAGCACCCGCTCGCGCGCGGCCGTGACCCGAGACCCGGACTCGCCGCGGATCATCCGCCGCAGCGCGATCGGCGCCAGCAGCAGGCCGACGACCGACCAGGCCCACAAGGACACACGCGAGCCTTTCGACACGGGCGCGCTTCGCTTGCGGCCCGGCTCAAGGAGCGTGGTGGCGCAAGTGCTTGGCCCAGGCGCGCATGCCGATCCTGCCGCCGAGCGCGGTGGCGAC
>CAYVWO010000123.1:0-7536 GCA_964455495.1 uncultured Tessaracoccus sp. | reverse complement strand
CAGGCTGTTCGCCAACATCGGGCTCCTGAACTCCACCTGGGCCGTCATCATCCCCGCGATCGCCACACCGTTCCTGATCCTGCTCTTCCGGCAGGCCTCCAGGAACTTCCCGCACGAGATGCTCGAGGCCGCGCGCCTCGACGGCCTCAATGAGGTGGCGATCTTCTTCCGGATCTACATGCCGACGATGCGCTCCACCTACGCGGCGGCAGCGGTCATCACGTTCATGGCCGCGTGGAACAACTTCCTCTGGCCGAAGGTCATCCTGTTGAAGACCGAGTACCAGACGATGCCGATGCTGATCTCCAACCTCAGCGCCGGCTACGTCACCAACTACGGTGTGCTGATGCTCGCCGTGCTGCTCGCCTCGCTCCCGACCATGGTCATCTTCCTCATCCTGCAGCGCAGCTTCGCGGCGGGCATGACGGGGGCGATCAAGTGACCTTCGATCTCCGTCGACTCTCGGACCCGGAGTTCTTCGCCGAGTCTCGGATGGCGGCGCACTCCGACCACCGGTGGTTCCGCGACGCGGCCGAGGCCGCGCGCGGCTCCTCCAGCTTCGAGACGAGCCTGAACGGCCTCTGGAAGTTCCACTACGCGAAGAACCCGGGCGCGGTGGTGCCCGGGTTCGAGGCGCCCGACTTCGACACCTCGGGCTGGGACGACATCCGCGTGCCCGCCCACATCCAGTTGGAGGGCTACGACCGTCCCCAGTACGCCAACGTGCAGTACCCGTGGGACGGCCACGAGACGCTGGAGCCCGGCCAGGCGCCGCGGCTGTTCAACCCCGTCGGCAGCTATGTGACCTCGTTCCCGCTCGACGAGCCCCTGGCCGACGGCGAGCGGCTCAGCGTGTCCTTCAAGGGCGCGGAGAGCGCGATCGCCGTGTGGCTCAACGGCCGCTACATCGGCTACGCGGAGGACAGCTTCACGCCGTCGGAGTTCGACCTCACCGACGCGCTCGTCGTCGGCGACAACAAGCTGGCAGCCCAGGTGTTCAAGTGGTCGTCAGGCTCGTGGTTGGAGGACCAGGACTTCTACCGGTTCTCCGGCATCTTCCGCGACGTCATGCTCTACCGGCGCCCCGCCGTCCACGTGCAGGACCTGGGCGTCCGCGTCGACGTCCCCGGCGACCTGAGCCGCGCCACCGTGACGCTCGCCACCGAGCTGCTCGGCGACGGCGCCGTCTCCGCGAGGCTCGCCGGCGTCGGCGAGCTGGTGCGCGCAGACGGCGGCCTCGCGATCGAGGTCGAGGAGCCGCAGCTGTGGAGCGCGGAGGATCCGCACCTCTACGACCTCGAGATCGAGGTCCGCGACGCGGCCGGGGAGCTCACGGAGGTCATCCGTCAACCGGTGGGCATCCGGCGCTTCGGCATCGAGGACGGGCTGCTCAAGATCAACGGGAGCCGGGTGGTCTTCAAGGGCGTCAACCGGCACGAGTTCGGCCTGCGGGGCCGCGTGATGTCGAGGGAGCAGACCGAGGCCGACCTCCGGCTGATGAAGGCCAACAACATCAACGCCGTGCGTACCAGCCACTACCCGAACAACTCGTTCTTCTACGAGCTGTGCGACCGGTACGGGCTCTACGTCATCGACGAGATGAACCTCGAGTCGCACGCGATGTGGGACCGGATCCGTTACGCGGGGGAGCCCGACAGCGAGGCCCTCCCCGGCGACCGGCCGGAGTGGCTGGGCGCGCTGCTCGACCGGGCGGCCTCGATGCAGCGGCGCGACCGTAACCACCCGAGCATCGTGATCTGGTCCTGCGGCAACGAGTCCTACGGCGGAACTGACATCCTCGCCGTCTCGAACTACTTCCGCCGCGTCGACGACCGGCCGGTGCACTACGAGGGCGTCGACTGGGACCCGCGCCACCCGGAGACCACCGACATGGTCAGCAAGATGTACACCCCGGCCGCCGAGGTCGAGGCCTTCCTGAAGAGCAACCGCGACAAGCCCATGATCCTGTGCGAGTTCGCCCACGCCATGGGCAACTCATTCGGCGCCGTCGACCGCTACCTCGACCTCGCTTACCGAGAGCCGCTGTTCCAGGGCGGATTCATCTGGGACTTCGCCGACCAGGCGGTCGCGCTGACGGACCGTTACGGGCGCGAGTTCCTCGGGTACGGCGGCGACTGCGGCGAGGCGCCCCACGACGCGGAGTTCTGCGGCAACGGCATCCTCTTCGCCGACCACACCCCGACGCCCCGGATGCAGGAGGTCAAGTACCTCTACCAGGGGATCAAGCTCGACGTCAGCGCCGACTCGGTGACCGTGACCAACCGGATGCTCTTCACCGACACGGCGGCGTTCGACGTCGTCGTGACCCTCGCCAAGGAGGGCGTGGCGCTCGAGCGCGCCGCGCTCGCGACCGCCGTCGCGCCCGGGGAGTCCGCCACGTACCCGCTGCCGCTGGCCGTCCCGCAGGAGCCGGGCGAGTACACCGTCGAGGTGTCCTACCGGCTGCGGGAGGAGACCTCCTGGGCCGCGGCGGGCGCGGAGATGGGCTGGGAACAGGTCGTCGTCGACGTGCCCGGCGCCCCCGAGCCCCGGCCGGGCGGCGCGCCAGAGGTGATCAACGGCATCCACAACGTCGGGGTGCGCGGGCCGCACTTCCTCGCGCTGTTCTCCCGGTTGTACGGAGGGCTCCAGTCCTACCGATACGGGTTGACGTCCGACGGCGGAGGCCAGCTGTTCACATCGACGCCGACGCCCAACTTCTGGCACGCACCCACCTCCAACGAACGCGGCTGGAGCGCACCCTTCATCGACGGCGACTGGCTGCTGGCCAGCCGCTACGCCGAGCCGGTGCGCAGCGCGAGCAACCCGACGGTGGAGGAGCTGGCCGACTCGGTGGTGGTCACGTTCGACTACGAGCTGCCGACCCGACCGGTGAGCGCCTGCTCCGTCTCCTACCGCGTGTTCGGGGACGGCCGGATCGAGGTGACGCTCCGCGTCGCGCCGGGCACCGGCCTCGGCGACCTGCCGGAGTTCGGCATGCTGTTCAGCGTGGACGCCGATCACGGGAACCTGCGCTACTACGGCGAGGGTCCCGAGGAGTGCTACCTCGACCGACGCGGCGGCGCGCGGTTGGGCGTGTACGAGGCAAAGGTCGACGAGCTGCTCACGCCCTATCTCCGGCCTCAGGAGGCGGGCAGCCGGACCGGCGTGCGCTGGGCCGAGGTGACCGACGCCAAGGGCGCGGGCATCCGGTTCGAGTGCCCGCGCGGGATGGAGTTCTCGGCGCTGCCGTGGAGCCCCTTCGAGATCGAGAACGCGGCGCACGCCGTCGACCTGCCGCCCACGCAGCGCACCTGGATCAGGCCCGCGCTGATGCGGCGCGGCGTCGCGGGCGACAACGCCTGGGGCGCGCAGACCCATCCGGAGTACCGGCTGCCGGCCAACGGCGAGCTGGAGTTCCGGTTCTCGTTCCGCGGCATTCGCTGACGACGCGCGGCGCCGGGCTCTCCCTCGCGGATGCCCGGCGCCGCGCCCAAACAACAACCACAAGCACCTTGGAGGGTTCATGTCCATCACCTCGTACGCGCCGGGTTCCGGGCGCCGCGTCCGGCCGCGTTCGCGCATGGCCTCCTCGGCGGCCGAGGTAGACCTGAGCGGCACCTGGCGATTCCGCTACTCGGCGCGTCCCGACCTCGCGCCGGTCGGCGCGGAGGCCGTCGACCTCGACGACTCGGGCTGGGACACGATCGCCGTCCCCAGCCATTGGGTGCTCCAGGGGCGCGAGGACTGGGGGCGGCCGATCTACACGAACGTCGACTTCCCGTTCCCCGTCGAGCCGCCGCACGTGCCCGACGAGAATCCGACCGGCGACTACCGCGTCGCGTTCGACCTCCCCGATGGGTTCGGCGACCGGGTCTACCTGCGGTTCGACGGCGTCGAGTCGGTCGCCGTCGTCTCGTTGAACGGCGTCGAGGTCGGCGTGGTGCGCGGCAGCAGGCTGGCCCAGGAGCTGGACGTGACCGACGAGGCCGTGGCGGGTCGCAACGTCCTGCACGTGCGCGTGCACCAGTGGTCGGCGGCCTCCTACCTCGAGGACCAGGACCAGTGGTGGCTGCCCGGCATCTTCCGCGAGGTCACCGTGCTTGCCCGGCCGGCGCGGGGGATCGAGGACGTGTGGCTGCGCGCCGACTACGACCCGGCGACCGGCCGCGGGCGCATCCTTCCCGAGTTCCGCGCCGACGCCGAGGCGTACCCCCTCACGCTGCGCGTCGCAGGGACCGAGCGCACCTTCGCGTCCCCCGAGGAGGTCTCGGTCGTCGAGGTCGGGGAGGTCGAGCCGTGGAGCGCGGACATGCCCCGCCTCTACGACGCCGAGGTGGGCAACGCCGTCGAGACCCGCAGCCTGCGCGTCGGCTTCCGGAGGGTCGAGATCGTCGGCCATGAGTGGCGGGTCAACGGGCGCAAGCTCCGCCTGCGCGGCGTCAACAGGCACGAGTACGACCCCGACCGAGGCCGGGTGTTCGACGAGGACGCGGTGCGCGCCCAGCTGCACCTGATGAAGCGGCACAACCTCAACGCGATCCGCACCTCGCACTACCCCCAGCACCCGCGCTTCTACGACCTCGCCGACGAGCTGGGCTTCTGGGTGATCGACGAGTGCGACCTCGAGACCCACGGCTTCGAACGCCACGGGTGGGTCGACAACCCCGTCGACGACCCGCGCTGGCGCGAGGCGCTGCTCGACCGCATCGAGAGGACCGTCGAGCGCGACAAGAATCACCCGTCGATCGTCGCGTGGTCGCTCGGCAACGAGTCGGGCACCGGCCAGAACACCGCGGCGATGGCCGCCTGGGCGCGCAGTCGCGACCCGGAGCGGCCCGTGCACTACGAGCCCGACTTCGAGGGCCAGTACACCGATGTCGTCTCGCGGATGTACGCGCCGGTCGAGGAGATGGAGGACATGTCGTCGGGCACCGGGCACAACAAGCTCGGCTCGCCCGGCCGCAACGCGGAGCTGGCGAAGCGGCCGATGATCCTGTGCGAGTACGTGCACGCCATGGGCAACGGCTCGGGCGCGGTGGCCGAGTACGAGCGGCGCTTCGACTCCTTGCCGCAGTGGCATGGCGGGTTCGTCTGGGAGTGGCGCGACCACGGGCTGCGGACGACGGCCCCGGACGGCACCGAGTTCTTCGGCTACGGCGGCGACTTCGGCGAGGAGATCCACGACGGCTCGTTCGTCTGCGACGGAATGGTGCTGTCCGACGGCACGCCGACGCCGATGCTCGCCGAGTTCGCGGCCGTCACGACGCCGATCAAGATCACCGCCGGCGGCGACACCGTCACCGTCGAGAACCGGCGCCACGCCGGCGACACGTCCGATCTCCGGTTCCTGTGGCGCGACGAGCTGGACGGGCGCGAGGTCGCCTCCGGGGAGCTCGCCGTCGGAGCCGTCGCGCCGGGGGAGGGCGCGACGCTCGCCGCTCCGGGGTTCGCCCCTGTCGACGGCGAGCTGTGGCGCACCGTCGAGGCCGTCACCGCGGGGGACCGGCCGTGGGCGGCGGCGGGGCACGCCGTGACCCGGGTTCAGGCCCGGCTCGCCGACCGGGGCCCCGCCCTGCAGGCTCCGGCTTCGGCGGACGAGCCCGTCATCGAGGGCGGCGACATCTCCTTCGGCCCCGCGCGGTTCGACGCGCGGACCGGCGACCTGATCTCCGTGGCCGGCCGCGAGGTGGCCGGCCCGCGCCTCGAGCTGTGGCGCGCGCCCACCGAGAACGACGCGCTGCGCGCCTTCTACGGCTATGCCGACGTCGAGCCGACGGCAAGCAGGGGCCTCGGAACGTTCACGGGGCCGACGGCCGATCGCTGGCGCGAGGAGGGCCTCGACAGGCTGCGGCGCAGGGTCGAGTCCGTCGTCGCCGAGCCGGGGTGCCTCGTCGTCCGCCACCGCTACTCCGCGTCGGCAGCGCGCGCCGCCGTCGCCGTCGAACTCGTCTTGACGGTGCGCGGCGGGGCCTTGAGGCTCGACGCGTCCGCGGTGCCCACCGCCGGGTGGACGACCACCTGGCCGCGGATCGGGCTGCACTTCGAGCTGCCGCGCGACGTCGGCCGGGTCGAGTGGTTCGGCACGGGCCCGCTCGAGAACTACGCGGACTCGCACGCGGCGGCGGTCGTCGGGCGGTTCGCGGCGGAGGTCGACGACCTCGTCGTGAACTACGCCGTCCCCCAGGAGAGCGGGCACCGGGCGGGGCTCCGCGAGCTGGTCCTCCCGGGCCTCGGGCTCGCCGTGACGGCGCACAGGGTGGGGCGCGAGCTGCCGGGGTTCGCGCTGCGCGCCCACGACGCGGCCGAGGTGACCGCGGCGCGGCACCCGCACGAGCTTCCGGCCTCTCGCGCGACCCACCTCTACCTCGACGCGCAGCAGCACGGCCTGGGTTCGGCGTCGTGCGGGCCGGACGTCCGGCCCGAGTACCAGCTGCGGCCCCGCGCGGCGGGGTGGGCCGTCACGTTCGGCGCCGGCTGAATCGCGGACCGGCGATAGGGGGTTTGTCCTACTAAGTGTAGTATTTTCTCGGCGTCGGTGGACTCAGGGGCGCTCGCCCCTGCGTCCGTCGCGCGGCATCCACGACTGGGGAATTCAGGAGCTTGTATGACGGTCTCGGCAACCAAGGACATCGAAAGCGCGGACGCTTGGGAGGGGTTCCAGGGCGGCACCTGGGAGCACGTCGTCGACGTGCGCGACTTCATCCTCGCGAACTTCACCCCGTATACCGGCGACGCGAGCTTCCTCGCCGGCGCGACTGAGAAGACGCTGAACGTCTGGCAGACGCTGCAGCGCGAGTTTCTGAGCGTCGAGCGCGAGCGCCGCGTCTACGACGTCGAGACCCACATCCCCGGCGACGTCGACGTCTTCCCGCCCGGCTACATCTGCGCGGACGACGACGTGGTCGTCGGCCTGCAGACCGACGTCCCGCTGAAGCGCCCGATGATGCCGTCCGGCGGCTGGCGCATGGTCGAGACCGCCATCCGCGAGGCGGGTCTCGAGCCCGACGAGCGGGTCAAGGAGATCTTCACCAAGTACCGCAAGACCCACAACGCGGCCGTCTTCGACATCTACACCCCGCGCATCCGGGCCGCCCGCAGCGCGCACATCATCACGGGCCTGCCCGACGCCTACGGCCGCGGCCGCATCATCGGCGACTACCGCCGCGTCGCGCTGTACGGCGTCGACCGTCTGATCGAGGCCAAGAAGCAGGACAAGGACTCCGTCGCGGACCAGCCGTTCAGCGAGAACTGGGCCCGGTACCGCGAGGAGCATTCGGAGCAGATCAAGGCGCTGCAGAAGCTGAAGGCGCTCGGCGAGAGCTACGGCTTCGACCTGTCGCGCCCGGCCCGCACCTACCGCGAGGCCGTCCAGTGGACCTACCTCGCCTACCTCGGCTCGGTGAAGAGCCAAGACGGCGCGGCCATGAGCATCGGCCGCCTCTCAGGCTTCTTCGACGTCTACGCCGAGCGCGACCTCGCCGCCGGCCTGATCACCGAGTCCGAGGTCCAGGAGGTGATGGACGCGTTGGTGAC
>CAYVWO010000122.1:3692-7569 GCA_964455495.1 uncultured Tessaracoccus sp. | reverse complement strand
ACCTCGGCCCCGTCGGCGGTGATCGCGATGGTGTGCTCGCTGTGCGCGGTTCGCGCCCCGGTGGCGCTCCGCAGCGTCCATCCGTCGCGGGGGTCCGTGACGAGGCGGTCGGTGTCGGCCATCACCCACGGCTCGAGCGCCAGCAACATGCCGGGCCGCAGCCTGTACCCGCGGCCCGGCCGCCCG
This sequence comes from uncultured Tessaracoccus sp., assembly GCA_964455495.1. Classification (GTDB taxonomy): domain Bacteria; phylum Actinomycetota; class Actinomycetes; order Propionibacteriales; family Propionibacteriaceae; genus Arachnia. Next base: position 7,383 of record CAYVWO010000122.1, on the reverse strand, counting down.
ATGTTCGGCACGTGCGGGTCCTGGTGCATCGTCGAACCGATGCCGTGGCCGCCGAACTCGGTGTTGACGAGGTACCCGGCCGCGGTGAGCACCTCTCCGATGGCATGGGACACATCGCCGACGCGCGCCCCCGGCCCCGCCGCCCCGATCCCGGCCGCCAGCGCCCGCTCCGTGGCGGCGATCATCGCCACATCCTCGGGACGGCGGGTGTTCCCGACGATGAAGCTGATCGCGGCGTCCGCGGCGACACCGTCCTTGACGATGGCGAGGTCCAGGCTGAGCAGATCCCCGTCGACGAGCCGATAATCGCCGGGCATGCCGTGAAGCACGGCGTCGTTGACGCCCGTGCAGATGTAGTGACCGAAGGGACCGCGGCCGAAGGAGGGCGCGTAGTCCACGTAACAGGAGGCGGCCCCCGCCTCGAGGATCGCGGCCTTGGCCCACGCGTCGACGTCGAGGAGGTTCGTCCCGGCCGCGCACCGCGCCTTGAGCTCGTGCAGGATGTCGGCGACGATGCGCCCGGTGACCCTCGCACGCTCCAGTTGCGCGGGGTTCAGTATCTCGATCATGTGGGCAGCCTCCCCGAAAACAATAACTATCCCGGTAATCTTATACCGGGACTACAATCGGGGCATGGTCAGGTTGCCGCTCACCTCGGAGGAGATCCAGCGCGGGGAACGCCTCGGCGCGCTGCTACGTCACGCCCGGGGAGACCGCTCCATGCTCGACGTCGCGCTGGAGGCCGGCATCTCGCCGGAGACGCTGCGGAAGATCGAGTCGGGCCGCGTCGCGACGCCGGCCTTCCCCACAGTCGCGGCCCTCGCCACGGTGCTCGATCTCTCCCTCGACCACATCTGGTCCGCGGTCTCCAGCCCCCAGGACCCGGTGGGCCGCCGTCGGCCGGCAACCGCCTCGCTGCTCGCATCCGGGTAGTGCGCCCCAATCGAGGCGTGATCGATCGGCGGATCCCCGGCACCGTGGCCGCCCCAAACCCATGCATGCACAACGCATGCATGCGGGTAGTATGGCGCTCATGACCACCGAGATCCTGCAGGTTCGCGATGTCCCCGCCGAGGACGCCCGAGCGTTGCGCGCGCGCGCCGCGTCGCAGAACATGTCCCTGTCGAGCTACCTGCGCCAGCTCATCCACGACGACGCGAGTCGGCCCGCTATGAGCGAGCTCCTGGAGAGGATCGCCTCGCGTCCCCACATCGAGGCAAGCGGCGACGACATTCGCTCCTTCATCAACGACGACCGCCGCTGAGATGACCGTCGTCGACGCGTCGATCGTCGTGCGCCTCCTGCTCAACCGCCGAGGAGACGGCGCGCTGCGCGCCCGGTTTGCCCGAGAACGACACCTTCATGCGCCCGCGCTGATCGACGCTGAAGTGGCTTCCGCGATTCGGGGGCTGCTGCTGACGACCAAACCAGAGGTACAGATCACGGCAACGCGAGCCGAGGACATGCTCGAGGACTTCGCCGACCTGCCGATCGTGCGATATCCGATGCAGCCGCACCAGCGACGCGCACTGAGTCTGCGACACAACTTCACCGCGTACGACGCGTTCTACGTGGCACTGGCCGAGTCACTGGGAATGCCGCTGCTCACCGATGACAGCAAGTTCGCCAAGGCACCGACACCGCCCGCGCCTATCGAGGTGTGGAGCGCCTGAGCAGGCCCATCGCCTACCATCAGCAGGATCACCCCCAGAGAGGGAGGTCGCCATGCCTCGTGTCCCAGGATCCCCGCTCGCTCTCCCCGTCGCCGACCTCGTGGCGCGGGCCGACGAGGTCGCGCCGCCGCTGCCCACCGAGGATGCCCACGCCCTCCTCGACGACAAGTCGACGCTGTTCGTCGACATCCGCGAACCCCAGGAGTGGGCGAAGGAGGGCATCCTCCCCGGGGCGTACCGGGCGCCGCGGGGCATGCTCGAGTTCTGGGTCGACCCCGCCAGCCCCTACTACCGTCCCGCGCTCGACGACGGCCGCCGCCTTGTCCTCTACTGCGGGTCGGCATGGCGCTCCGCGCTGGCGGCGGCGGCGCTGAGGCAGATGGGCAGGGACGACGTCACGCACGTCGCGGGCGGCTTCGCCGCCTGGCGCGCCGCCGGGTACCCCGTCGAGCCGTACGTGCGCGATGCACCTGCGTGAGTCGGGGCCGCCTCCCAGGACGCGCCATCCGTACAGGCGAGTGGCAAGGTTGGGGTATCCCGAGGTCGTGGTGTCGCTCACGAGCCACGACGTCGGCGGGATCACCAGCCGCGACATCCACCTCGCCCGGGAGATCTCGGCCATCGCGGCCAAGCTGGGTGTGACCCACGACATGTCGATCATCGACGTCGACCCGGCGGAGCACGCGCCCGGCGCGGGCCCGTTGCCCGGCTGAAACGTGAGCCTGACAGACTCTGCCGCATGCAGCGCTCCGTCCTCACTCACCTCGCCTTGGACGTCACCGAGCCTGCCACCCTCGTGCTGGAGATCGCCATCGCCCAGGCCTATCTCGACGCCGGCGTAGCGTCCGAGAGCCTCGTCTTCGCTGGCAAGGACGGCCCCCTTGCTCCCACGGAGTTGGTCACCCCGCACGGCACGAGGGTGCACGTGCTGGAGGCGCCGACTGGTTCGCTGTCGATCGATTACTCCGCCACGATCGACGGCCGCATCGACCCCGCGCCGGCCGCGCACTGGGACCTGCTGCGGTACCTGCGCCCCTCGCGCTACTGCGAGTCGGACGCCCTCGCCCCGACCGCGCTGGCGGAGTTCTCCGAGGTGCCACGCGAGCAACTGCTGACGGCGGTCAGCTCGTGGGTGGGCACCCGACTGTCCTATGTGTCCGGCTCCTCTCTCCCCACCGACGGCGCACGGGCCACCCTGCTCTCACGCCAAGGGGTGTGCCGCGACTACGCCCATCTCGTGGTCGCCTTCCTCCGGGCGCTCGACGTCCCCGCCCGCGTGGTCGGGGTGTACGCGCCGGGAGTCAAGCCGATGGACTTCCACGCGGTGGCCGAGGCCTACGTCGACGACGGCTGGCACGTGGTGGACGCAACCGCCCTCGGCCCGCGGGAGTCCTTCATCAGGATTGCCACCGGCGCGGACGCCGCCGACATCGCCTTCCTCTCGATCCACCACGGCCGGGCACACGTGACCGCGCAGGAGGTCACCGCCGTCGTCGACGAGCTCCCCAGCGACGACCTCACCCGGCACGTCGCCATCGGCTGACCGCCCGAAAGGCGATCGAGGCCCTGCCGCCGCCACCGTCCTCTGGGGGAGCGCGCGGCCGCGCTATCGGGTCGCCGCCTCCTCGTCGGCCTCGGACACGGCCATCAGCTCGGCCGCCAGCTTCTTCTCCTGGACGCGGCGGTAGCCGTTCCAGATGACGCCGCCGATCAGCACCGCGTACAGCCCGATCGTGATCGGCGAGCTGACGAGGACCGCGGGGTTGTTCCCCGAGTTCGCCATCGCATCGCGCAGCGAGTACTCGGCCAGCGGGCCGAGGATCAGCGCGATCAGGACGGGCGCGAGCGGGACGTCGTACTGGCGCATCACATAGCCCAACAGGCCGATGGCGATCATCACCGCCAGGTCGATCGTCGACGCACCCGCGGCGTACACGCCGAACGCGGCGAAGACGGTGATGCCGGCGTACAGGTACTCCTTCGGGACCCGCAGCAGCATGGCCCACATCGGCGCGAAC
>CAYVWO010000122.1:701-3682 GCA_964455495.1 uncultured Tessaracoccus sp. | reverse complement strand
TCAGCAGGATCACCATGGCGATGAACAGCGCAGCCAGCAGCGCCCAGACGATGTCTGCGCTGCGCTCGAACAGCAGCGGCCCGGGCTGCATGCCGTACTGACGGAAGGCGACCAGCAGCAGGGCCGCGGTGGCCGACGTCGGCAGGCCGAGCGCCAGCAGCGCGCCCATCGCCGAGCCCGCGGTCGCGTTGCCCGCCGCCTCCGGGCCGGCGACGCCCTGGATGGAGCCCTTGCCGAACATGGGGACCTTGCGGCGGGCGTCCAGCTTGCGCTCCGTGCCGTACGCGAGGAACGTCGGCACCTCCGCGCCGCCGGCCGGGATGATCCCGAACGGGACGCCGAAGGCGGTGCCGCGAAGCCAGGCCGGCAGGGCCGCCCGGAACTCGGCCTTGCTAAGCCACGGGCGCCCCTCGGTCCTGATGAGCGTCTTGTCATCGGGGCGCCCGACCTTGGACGCGACGTGCAGCACCTCGCCGATCGCCAGCAGGGCGACCGTGATGACCACGACCGAGATCCCGTCGAACAGGGCGGGAATCCCGAACGTGAATCGCGCCGTGCCGGTCGACTGGTCGATGCCGACCATGGCCAGCGCCAGGCCGATGCTCAGCGCGGCGAGGCCGCGGACCACGGAGTCCGCCACCACCGTCGAGATGGCGACGAACGCGAACAGCGCCAGCGCGAAGTACTCGGCGGGCCCGAACTGCTCGGCCAGCGAGGCCATCGACGGCGCGAAGAACACCACCAGCGTGGTGGCGATGATGCCGCCGATGAACGCGCCGATGACGAGCGACGGCACGACCTTCTTGCCGCCGAGCGACAGCGACATGGCGGCGAACAGCAGCGTCGCGCTGATGAGCCAGCCGACGGGCTCGAGGACGAGCGTGAACACGATCATCGAGGCGAGCGCCGAGCCGAGCTTGACCCAGTTCACCCCCTCCGGAGGGGCATCCTCGGCGGCCTCGGCCTTGAGCTGCGGCGCGACGCTCTCGTCGAAGGGGTCGTGCACCACCCCGACGCCCGAGAAGGGGTCCGGGTTGAAGCCGTCGGCGATGGTCCTAGGATGCCGGACCTGCTCGACGACGATGAGCGCCGCCGCCACCAGGCAGATCACGGCGACGATCCACGGGAATGCCTGGGGCCCGAACGGCCCCGGGTTGGCCACCTTCATCGTCAGATTGCCGTAGATCAGCAGGCCGGCGATCACGACGAGCACGGCGGCGATCACCAGCACGCCGCGGACCGGGGCCGGCCGCGTGGGGACGCCGTCGGTCGGCTTCTCCCCCACCGCTTCGGCGGGCCGCACGTTGTTCTCGGGCGCGCTCATGTAAGTCCCAGCTCCTTCAGCAGCGTCGAGATCGACTCCTGCTCCTCGTCGATGAATGCGGTGAAGTCGTCGCCGGTGAGGAAGTTCTCCTTCCACCGGTTGCGTTCGACGGCGGCCTGCCACTCGGGGGTGATCACCATCTCGCTGACGATCGCGATCAGCTCTGCACGGTCGGCCTCGCGGTCGCCTGGGTCGCGGGGCCGCCGGTCGCGACGCTCATCATGGGAACGCTGGGCAACCGGTCGATCCTGCCCGTCCTCGCCGGGCTCGGCGTCCTGAACGTGATCGGCACCGTCGCGATGACACGGGCGCGCCGCCGCGGCCCCGCCGAGCCCGCCCCGGAGACCGCTCCCGAGCCGGACGGGCCGCTGGCAGGCAAGGCGACGATCGTCGCGGTCGTCGCCGCGTTCACACTCCTCCAGGCCACCAACGCCACCGTGATGTCGATCATGACGCTGTATGTCACCGACGACCTGGGCCTCGCCCTGGCCTGGGGCGGGTTCACGCTCGGCTTGGCCGCGCTCCTCGAGGTCCCGGCCTTCTGGGTGCTCGGGCAGCTCAGCCTGCGCTTCTCTTCGCGCGCGTTGTTGCTGAGCGGCTGCCTCGCCGGGATCGCCTTCTACCTCGGGCTGGTCTTCGCCCGCGGCCCGGTCGCGCTGCTGGCGCTCCAGATACCGAACGCCTGGTTCTTCGCCATCGTCGCGGGCACCGGCTTGACCGTCTTCCAGGACCTGATCCCCCGCCCCGGCCTCGCCACCGGGATGAACATGAACTCGCGCAGGATCGGCGCGATCATCTCCGGCCCGATCATCGCGCTCGCGGCGTTCGACGCCGTCGGCTACCCCGGCGTCTTCGCCGTCTGCGCCGCGCTCACGGCCGTCGCGCTCGCCATCGTCGTGATCGCGCTCCCCAGCTCCCCGCTTCGCGGTTAGGCTGAGGCACGCCCAGAGGAGGAGACGCCATGATCACCATCCCGCCCGCACTGGTGGAGCGTGAGGCGACGCCCTACGTGGCCGTGCCGCGCCGGGTCACGATGGACCAGCTGGACACCGCCATCCCCGAATCCGTCGACGAGGTGGCCGCGTGGCTCACCGCGCAGGGCATCGAGCTCTCCGGCCTCGCGCTCATCCGCTACCGGGTGATCGACATGGCCGGCGTGCTGCAGGTGGAGATCGGCTGGTCCGTTGACTCCCCCGTCGACGCGCCGGCACCGTTCGTCGTCGACGTCCTCCCCGCGGGAGCCTACGGCTCCGCCACCTACCGCGACCCCAGCGAGGGGATCGCGGGCAACGGCGCGCTGATCGATTGGGCCGACGGCGCGGGGATCGGCTGGGACGTCGAGGTCACCGACGACGGCGACGCGTTCGCGAGCCGCGTCGAGTTCTTCCTGACCGGGCCCGACGAAGACCCGGATCCGACGACCTGGCTGACCGAGGTCGCCATCTTGGTCGCTGGCTAGCCAACCCGAGCGGTTCCACGACCTGGCGGACCTCGCTCGGTCGTAGGCAGATCCCTGCGGTCGCGGCCACAACAACCCAGACTCACCCGCTGCTAGCCTCAGAACGCACCGCGACACTCGCATCGCGGCTGGCGAGAGCCCGGAAAGGCAGCGCATGAGACTCACCACCGACCGGTTGACGATCCGTCGTTTTGAGGC
>CAYVWO010000122.1:0-691 GCA_964455495.1 uncultured Tessaracoccus sp. | reverse complement strand
CTAAGAAGACCAGGCGAGGGAGGAGAGCGTCGGCCGGGCCGCAGATCCGGCATTCTGGGCAATCGAAGTGCGCAGCGAGGCCAAGGTGGTCGGCAACGTCTGGCTCGGCGAGGGCGGCCAGGACACCCATGAGCTGGGCTATGTTTTCAACGCCCGATACTGGGGCAACGGATTCGCTGCGGAGGCCTGCCAGGCCCTGATCGAATGGGCTTTCGCGCAGGGAACGCACCGAATCGTGGCCAAGTGCAACCCGCTCAACCAGCCCTCCTGGCGGCTGCTAGAACGGCTCGGCTTCCGCAGGGAAGGGCGCCTGGTCGAGGACGTCTACTTCCGCCGAGACGACGACGGGCATCCGGTGTGGCAGGACACCTACGTCTACGCGGTGCTGGCCAGCGAGTGGGATCTGCTTGCCGACGGTGTCGGCAGCCACTGAAGGCGCTCACGGGTAGCCGACGGTGAGGGCCGTGTTGTGCTCCAGCGCAACGTCCACCCAGGAAGCCAGCGCATCGTCGGCGGCGAGCGCGTCGGCTTCGACCTCGATCCAGCCGGGGCCCATGTCGCGGCCGGGTCCCATCTCCGTCTGCTCCGCGCCCGGTCTGCCCAGGAGTTCCTCGTGCCGGTCGGCGGCGACGCGCACTAGGGCGTGTCTCCTTATGCGTGAAGCCAGAGGGTGATCGCGCGTAGGACAACG
>CAYVWO010000121.1:0-7573 GCA_964455495.1 uncultured Tessaracoccus sp. | reverse complement strand
GACGGCGTGCCCGGTGCAGATCAACACCGGCGACCTGGTGCGCTCCCTCCGCAAGGAGCGCCAGTCGCCCGCGCTGGACGCGGGCTGGGACGTCGCCGCGCGGCATTGGGGCGGCGTGCTGCGGGTCGCCTCGGCGGGCATGTCCCTCACCAGCGTCGTGCCGACGCCCCTCGTGCGCGGGACGCTGGGCCTGGCGCGCGGGGTCCTCGGGACCGACGTGGTGCCCACGCTGTCGCGCGAACTGCCGGGCGGCGGGCCGATCCGTCGGCCCCACCCCGAGCGTCCCGCCGACGCGGTGTTCCTTCCGGCCTGCGTGGGGTCCATGTTCGGGTCCCCGCTCGGCGGGGTCGAGGCGGCCGTGCGGCGCCTGGCCGCGGAGGTCGGCGTCGTCCTGACCACGCCCGAGGGCGTCGGCCGGCTGTGCTGCGGAACCCCGTGGAAGTCGAAGGGGCTGGCGAAGGGGTACGAGACGATGTCGTCGAGGCTCGCCGACTGGGTGGCCGCGGCCACGCACGACGGCGCCCTCCCGCTGATCTCGGACAACGCGTCGTGCACGGAGGGCATCGAGATCGCGCTGCGGGCCAGGGGTGTCGAGTTGCGCGTGGTGGACGCCACGCAGTGGGTCGCCGAGGTGGTCGCGCCGAGGCTGCCTCCGCTGCCGAAGGCGCGCCGCGCCGTCGTGCATCCGACGTGTTCCTCGACGCTGCTGGGCATCAACGACAACCTCACCTTCCTCGCCGGCCTTGTCGCCGACCAGGTCGTCGTCCCGCAGGGCTGGCGCTGTTGCGCCTTCGCCGGCGACCGCGGGTTGCTGCACGAGGAGTTGACGGCGACGGCGACCCGGGAGGAGGCCGCGGCGGTGAGGGAGCTGGACGCCGACCTGCACCTGTCCCTCAACCGCACCTGCGAGCTGGGCATGACCCGGGCGACGGGCAAGACCTACGTGCACGTCCTGGAGGAGCTGTCGGCCCGCCTCGGGCGCTAGCCGTGGAGCGCGGCGGTCAGTCGAGGCCCCGGCGCTCGAAGCGCCTCGGCGGGCGGGTGAGGACCAACGCCGCGAGCAGGCCCGCCGCGCAGACGCCGGCCGCGATGCCGAGCTGCGCGCCCCACACCGGGACGGTGCTCAGCCAGGCGCCGCTCGCCTCGAGGCGGCGGCTCCACGCGACCTGGTAGGCGCCGAGGCCGAGCCCGGCGGCGACGCCCGCCGGCACGCCGACGGCGAGGATCACCCCTGCCTTCGCGAGCCCGAGCCGCACGAGCAGCCGCCGGTCCGCCCCGACGGCGTGCATGGTCGCCGCGTCGCGCCGCCCCTGGGTGGCCGAGAGCAGCACCGCGACCGCAGTGGCCAGGACCGCGACGAGCGCGAGCAACAGGATCGGCGCCCAGTAGTAGACGCCCCCGAGCGGGTCCGGGTCGTCGGGTAGGCCGACGAACGGAAGCGGGCTGCGCTCCTCGACGAAGGCGCGCAGGTCGAGCGCCTCGCGCCAGCTCAGCGGCGAGGAGGCCACGAGCACCTCGCCCAGGTAGTCGACGGCGTCGACGCCGAGCGCCTCCGCCTTCTCCGGCGCGACGATCAGCGGCCCGCCGAGGCCCCGCACGAAGGCGCCGGGCACGGTGACGACGCGCTCGGCGTCGGCCTCCGTCGGGAGGAACTCATGACCGACCGCGAGGCGGATCCGATACCCGCCGTCGCCGTCGGCGTCCAGCAGCGCGGCGTTGCCGACGACGGCGCCCCCGCGGTCGAGCACCGCGGCGGCCTCCTCGGCCCCGGGCAGGCGCGTCGCGCGCATCGCGTCGCCGCTCAGGAGCAGCGTGTTGCTGCCGAGCCAGCTCGGGAAGGAGAGCCCACCGGCGAAGGCCGCGGCCGATCCCTCCGCCGTGCACCGCAGCGGGGCGCCGAGCGACAGCGCCGAAGACAGGTGCACCGCGTGCAGCGGCGGGCACGAGACGCCCGCGGGCAGCAGCGGCGCGAGGCTGAACGACGAGCCGTACCCCGTCGAGCCGACCGGCTCGCTGCCGACGATCTTCGGGAACTCCTCGGCGACGGCCGCGACGGTGCCCTCGAGCAGCAGCCGGTCGAAGTCGGCGCTGACCGGCACCTGCGCGCCGAGCGCCACCGTGCCGTTCACGGTCACGGAGCCCCGATCGCGGGAGTCCTGGATCATCGACGCCGTCTGCACCGTGGCGAACGAGGCCGCGGCGATCGCGAAGATCACCCCGAGCGCCGCGGGCACGGTGCGCGACGGGTGGTCCGCCGCGTCGCGCAGGGCGAGCCGGACCGCGGGAGGGCTCTGCCTGCCCCGGTGGCCGAGCCACGCGATCAGGCGCCCGGCCCGGCCACGGGCCGGTCGGGGAGCCCGCCGATCGCGCAGCGCGTCGACCGGCGCGAGCCGCGCCGCCGTGCGGGCGGGAGGCAGCGCCGCGACGGTGCCCAGCCCGAGCGCGAGCAGCACCCCGACGGGCAGGACCCACCAGGGGACGTGAGCGAGCAGGCCGCTCACGCTGTACCGCGCGGTCATGCCGCGCTCGGAGGGGGGCGCCGCCCCGACCGCCGCGGCGAAGCCGAGCACGGCGCCGGGGATCCCGCCGACCGTGCCGATCACGAGCCCCTGAGCGAGCACGGCCCGGCGCAGGTCGCGCGGGGCGGCGCCCGCAGCGGAGGCGAGCCCGAGCGAACGGCGCAGCTGCTCGCCCGAGACCGCGAACGCGGGCGTGACGAGAAAGAACACGAGGAACGCGCCGAGCATCCCCGCGATCGCGATGCCGACGGCCGCTTCGACCACCGCGTCGACGTCGACCGCGACGGGGTAGAGCTCGTCCGCGCTCGGATAGTGGGTGAGCACGTGCCGCGAGACGGCGAAGGCCTGTAGCGCGTTCAGGGCCTTGGCCTGCTCCCAGGTCACCGGCTGGTCGCCCACGACCAGCCAATGCCCCTGGATGCCTGCCGGGTTCTCCTCGACGAGGCGCGAGAGCCAGCCCGCCGGCGCCCACGCCCGGAGCCTCGCGTCGTCGACGATCGCCGACACGCGGTATCCGCGCTGGGAGTCCTGCATCGCGGCCGCCGTGTTGCCCTCCGAGCTGCGCCAGCCCGTGTCGGGCGCGGCGAGGAAGCCGACGTCGTCGCCGAGCGCCAGCCCCAGCCTCTCGGCCAGCGCCGAGCTGACGGCGACCTCGTCGGCGGCGGCGGGCGGCTCGCCCTCCGCGAGCGGCGGAAGGATGAGCGGCAGCGCCTCGGGCACGGCCTCCTCGAGGCTGCCCGTCGCGAGCCGCTCGAAGTCGATGGCCGAGAGCCGATCCGCGCCATCCGCCGCCGCGCGCTGCTCGCCGGGCGCGAGGCCGAGCTCGGTCGAGACGATGAGCTCGGGCGAGAGCCAGCGCTCGAGGAGCCGCGAACCCGCGGGGAGGTGCGCGGCGAGCTCCTCCGCGCCCGCGGCGAGGGTCTCCGGGTCGTCCATCCACGGCCCCGGCGCCCCCTCGGGCAGCTGCGGGAAGGGTGCCCCGCCCCGCGGGAGCGCCGTGGCGGTCAGGGTGGCCTGCGCCCCGTCGGGGATCGACGCGAGGGCGCGCTCGCTCGACGGCGCGTCGCTGTTGCTGAAGCCGATGAAGCCGACGAGGCCGGCGATCGGCACCGCGACGAGCAGGCTCGCGAGGATCGTGCGAGCGAGAGGACGGCGGGCGTCCCGGCGCGCGAAGCGCAACATCGGGCGCCAGGCTCGGAGTGACCCGCTCACAGCGCCGCCGGGTCCGCGGCCAGCAGCCGATCCGGGTCGGAGGGGCCGGAGAGCCCCGAGACGCGGCCGTCCCGCAGGTACACGGTGCGATCCGCCCACGCGGCGAAGCGCGCCTCGTGCGTCACCATCATCACCGCGGCCCCGCGGTCGGCGCGCTCCCGCAGCAGCTCGAGGATCGCGGTGCCGGTCTCGCTGTCGAGCGCGCCCGTCGGCTCGTCGGCGAGCAGCAGGCGGCGCGGGCCGACGAGCGCCCGCGCGATCGCGACGCGCTGCGCCTGACCGCCCGACATCTCCTCCGGCCGCCGGTCCGCCAGCTCCGCGATGCCGCACTCGCCGAGCACCCCGCGGGCGGCGTCGAAGGCCTTGCCGCGGCCCCATCCGTCGAGCTCCAGCGGGAAGGCGACGTTCTCCGCGGCCGTCAGCCCGGGCAACAGGTTGAAGTCCTGGAAGACGTAGCCGACGCTGCGGCGACGCAGCTCGGCACGCCTGGCCGCGCCGAGCCCGGCCAACGACGCGCCCTCGACGAAGACCTCGCCCGAGGTCGCCGAGTCGAGCCCTCCCGCGAGGTTCAGCAGCGTCGACTTGCCCGATCCCGACGGCCCCATGATGGCCACGAACTCGCCGGCCGCGACCGCGAGATCCACCCCGTCGAGCGCCCGCACCCGCCTGGCCCCCTCGCCGTGCACGCGCCCGGCCCGGCTCAACCGCAGGACCGGGGCGCCCCGCGCCGCGCTCATCGCGTTCCCTCCGCCAGCGCCGCGTCCACGGCCTCGAGGTCGTCCCCGCCGCTCGCCGGGGCCGTGCGCTCGCCCGCGTGGGCCGAGCGCGCGACGCTCCCCTCGACGTCGTCCAGCCAGCGCAGCTCGGCCTCCGCGATGAAGAGATGGTGGTCGAGCACCAGCCGCCCGACCAGGTCGCCCGCCTCGACGTCGCGACGAAGCCGCGTCAGGTCGTGCATGGTCTGCTGGGTCGCCGACCGCTGCACCTGGACCAACGCCTCGACGTCGACCCCAGGCGCGATCGTCGCGAGCATGAGCTTGACCACGAGCTCGTCGCGCCCGCGCTGCTCGGCGATCACCGGGCGCGCCCACCACGCGGCGAGCTCGGCACGCCCGGCACGGGTGAGCCGCCAGGGCTGCCCTCCGCCTGGCCCGGAGACGTCGCCGGAGGGTTCGTCGTGCTCGACCAGGCCGTCTCGCTCCAGCCGGTTCAGGGTCGTGGAGACCTGCCCGATGTTCAGCGGCCAGGTCTGGCCGGTCGAGGCGTCGAACCGCTTGCGCAGCCGATAGGTCGACGAGGGCTCCGCCGAGAGCAGCGCGAGCATCGCGTGTTTGACCGACATCGAAGATCTCCTCACGATTACCGAGTAACCAGTTACACGATAACCATTCGATGGCGCGGGCGCAACCCCGACGACCAACCCCCACCCCCTCCCGCTCGATAGGATGGCCGGACAAGCTCGCTCGATGAAGAGGACCATGACCGCCACTCCCCCCGCGCTCGGCGCCCGCGCCTGGGCCACAGTCGTGCTCGTCGGGCTGGTCGGACAGCTCGCGTGGACCATCGAGAACATGTACCTCAACGTGTTCGTCTACAACACGATCACGACCGACCCCACCGTCATCGCCGTGCTCGTCGCCGCCTCCGCGGTGGCCGCCACCCTCGCCACCCTGACCGTCGGCGCGTGGTCCGACCGGGTGGGCCGGCGGCGCGAGTTCATCGCGGCCGGCTACGTCCTCTGGGGAGCGACGACCGCCGCGTTCGGCCTTGTCAGGCCACAACTTCCGGACGGCGTGGCGCTGGGCGCGCCGGAGGCCGCGCGGGCGGTGGGGGTCGCCGTCGTCACCATCGTCGTCCTCGACTGCGTGATGAGCCTCTTCGGCTCCGGCGCCAACGACGCCGCGTTCAACGCCTGGGTGACCGACTCCACGACGCCCGCGAACCGCGGCCGGGTCGACGGCGTGCTCGCCACCTTGCCCCTGGTCTCGATGCTGATCGTCTTCGGGCTGCTCGACGGCCTCACCCAGCGCGGGGACTGGGAGCTCTTCTTCGGGATCGTCGGGGCGACGACGGCGGCCGTCGGCGTCGTCGCGTGGTTCCTTGTCCGGGACCGGCAACCGCTCGAGCGGGTCGCCGACGGCTACCTCGCGAGCCTCGTCCACGGCCTGCGCCCCTCGACGATGCGCGCGCACCCGCGGCTGTACGTCACGCTGCTGGCCGTCGCGATCCTCGGCGTCTCCTCGCAGGTCTACCTTCCCTACCTGATCATCTACCTCCAGCGGTTCCTGCAGATCGACGCGTACGCGCTGGCGTTGGGCGTCGTGTTGATCCTGGCCTCGCTCGTCAGCGTCGCCGCGGGCCGGTTCATCGACCGCGTGGGGAAGACCCGCGCCATCCTTCCCCTGACGGCCCTGCTGCTCGCCGGGCTCGTCGGCATGTTCCTCGCCCGCGGGCTGGTGTCTGTGATCGTCGCGGGCACCGTCATGATGGGCGGCATGCTGGGCGCCGGGGCGGCCGCCGCCGCGACGGTGCGCGACCACACCCCCGCGGGCCGGGTCGGGATGGTCCAAGGGCTGCGCATGGTCGCGCTCGTACTCGTGCCCATGGTCGTCGGCCCGTTCATCGGCGCCGCGGTCATCGTCGGCGCCAACGAGACCTACGTCGACCTCGGCGTCGAACGCCAAGTCCCGACGCCCTGGATGTTCCTGTTCGCCGCGGCCATCGCGCTGCTTGTGATCGCCCCGGTAACGTGGTTGCGGCGCCTACCCGAGGAGAGACCATGACCCTCGACACCCCCTGGACCGCGACGGTCAACCGCGAGCAGCCCCTGCCCGAACACCCGCGCCCGCAGCTGGTGCGGCCGGGCTGGACCGTGCTCAACGGCCCCTGGAACTACGCCGTCACCCCGTTTGTCGAGGGCGACCCGACGGCAGTCCCCCACCCCGCCAGCCCGCCGAAGCGGTGGCGCGGCGAGATCGTCGTTCCGTTCTCGCCCGAGACCCCGCTCTCGGGCGTCGTCCACCAACTGCAGCTCGACGAGGCCCTCTGGTACCAGCGCCGGTTCGCCGCCGCCCGCGCCGAGGGCAGGCGCGTGCTGCTGCACTTCGGCGCCGTCGACCAGTCGTGCCGGGTCGCCGTCGACGGGGTGGAGGTCGGATCGCACACCGGTGGCTACCTGCCGTTCACGCTCGACATCACCGAGGCGCTCGGCGACCGCACGACGCACACCCTCACCGTCGCGGTGCGCGACGTCACCGACTACTCCTGGCTCTCGCGCGGCAAGCAGCGAACCAAGCGCGGCGGCATCTGGTACACGCCGCAGTCGGGGATCTGGCAGACGGTGTGGCTGGAGGAGCTGCCGACGGTCGCCGTCGACCGCCTGGTGCTGACGCCGCACCTGGCAAGCGGCGAGGTCGAGGTGACGGTCGAGAGCGCGCACGCCGCCCCGGGCCAGGAGGCGGTGGTCACGATAGATCGGCAAGATCAACGCTCCCTGAGGAGCGACGAGGAACGAGTCGCGTCTCGAAGGGTGCGGGTCGGGGTGCCGACGCGGATCAGCCTGCCGGCCCCCATCCGGGCCTGGAGCCCGGACGACCCGTTCCTGTACGACGTCGAGGTCGCGCTCGGCGACGACCGCGTGACGAGCTACGTCGGCATGCGCTCGTTCGGCGTCGGCAAGGGCCCCGACGGCCACCCGCACCTCCTGCTGAACGGCGAGCCGCATCTCCCCGTCGGCCTCCTCGACCAGGGCTACTGGCCCGACGGCGGGTACACGGCGCCCACCGACGAGGCGCTCGCGTTCGACGTCGAACTGGCCAAGTCGATGGGCTTCGACATGCTCC
>CAYVWO010000120.1:6149-7580 GCA_964455495.1 uncultured Tessaracoccus sp. | reverse complement strand
GCTGCGGGTCCTGCCAGAAGTGGGGATCGACGTCGCCGTGGTCGTGGCCCTCCTCCTCGTCATGGTCGGCCTCGTCGTGATCGTCGCCCTCCTCGTCGTGCGAGTGGCCCTCGGGGGGAGGCAGCAGGTCGACGACGCCGCTCACGTCCAGGACGTTCTTCGCGCCCGACTGTTCGATGGCGGAGTCGACCGCGGGCTGGAAGCCCTTGAGGTAGACGACGAGGTCGGCGTCGGCGAGCGAGGCGATCTGGCGCGGGCTGAGCTCGAGGTCGTGCGGCTCGACGCCGGGGGCCGTGAGGGTGTCGACGGTGCCCGCGTCGCCCAGCACCTGGGAGGAGGCCCACTCGAGCGGGTAGAACGCCGCGACGACCTTGGCGGAACCCGTGGCGGGCGCGCCGCTGGGGGAGTCCGCGGGGGAGCCGCCGTCGGGAGCCCCGCCGCACGCGGAGAGGAGCAGCACGGCGCTCAGGGGAAGGAGGAGACGCTTCAACATGAGAATCATTATCAAAATATCGTGGCGGTTCGTCAAATCGGCGACGCCGACGACCGCTCCGGCGGGCACCGGGATGGCGGCCTTCGCCGAGGGAGGCCGGGCCCGGCTCCGATGGCTCAGGGTCTCCCGCTTGTGCCCCCGGGTGGGGCCTCCCGGTTAGGATTCGTGCCATGGCACGGAAGGCGACGGCTCTCGACGTGGCGCGGTTGGCGCGGGCGTCGCGCAGCGCGGTGTCGATGGTCTTCAACGGCCGCGCGGACGGCAGCGTGTCGAAGGAGGCGCAGGAGCGCATCTGGGAGGCGGCGCGGCAGCTGGAGTACAGCCCCAACCAGATTGCGCGGAGCCTGCGCGACCAGCGCTCCCACGTCATCGGCCTGGTGTCCAACGCGGCCGTGACCAGCGCTTTCGACGGCGCGATCATCGCCGGCGCCAACGCCCTGGCCGAACGGTTCGGCTTCCTCACCCTCTCCACCGACACCGAGAACGACGAGCACCGCACCATCGGCGCCGTCCGTACCCTGCTGGACCGCACCGTCGACGGCCTCCTCTACGTCCTCTCCGGGCTGAACTCGATCGCCGTGCCGCAGGGATTCCACACCGTGCCGTCGGCGCTCGCCCACTGCTTCCCCGCGCACCCGACGGACCAACCCATTCCTGCCTTCATCCCCGACGAGGTCCGAGGCAGCGCCACGGCCACCCGGCACCTGATCGAGCTGGGACACACCAGGATCGCGTTCCTCGGCGGCAGCTTCACCACGCCCGCGGCCAGCTGGCGCGAGCAGGGCTTCCGCCAGGCCATGGCCTCGGCGGGGCTTCCCGTCCGCGAGGACTGGGTGCAGTACATCGGCTGGAACATCACGACCGGGCACGCGGCCGCGATGCGCGTGCTGCAGACGCGCCTTCTGAATCTTCTCGATCACGTAGTCGATGTCGTTCTT
>CAYVWO010000120.1:0-6139 GCA_964455495.1 uncultured Tessaracoccus sp. | reverse complement strand
AGCTACCACCGAGGTCAACACGACCCCCGTCCTGTCACTACGGGAATCCGCGGTGAGCCTCGGCCTGCGCATTCCGGACGACCTGTCGATCGTCGGCTATGACGACGAGTTCGGCATCGCCGACCAGATGGTTCCCGCGCTGACCACCGTCGCGCTGCCGCAGCTCCGGATGGGCGAGGAGGCGATGCGGTCGGTGCTGCTCCGGCTCGGCCTCGACGCCGGCGAGGCGCCCGACCTCCCGCGGCTCGACGGCGCTCCTGAAGTCCGGATGATCCCCTGCGCGCTGCGCGCACGGGACTCGACGGCGCCGCCCGCCGCCTGACTCGGCTCAGGGTGGCCCCTGGACAGGCGGTTTCGGGCACACTTGACACGTGTCGGGTTCTTTCACTCCGAGATGAGGACAACGCAATGGCCTTCGATCCCTCCACGCGTCCGCTGGCGCATTTCACCCCACGCCGAAACTGGATGAACGATCCGAACGGGCTGGTGTTCCACGACGGTGAGTACCACCTGTTCTTCCAGCACAACTCCCGCGGGTGGTGGCCGGGGTTCTCGTCCTGGTGACACGCGGTGAGCCCTGACCTTGTCGGGTGGACCGAGCTTCCCGTCGCGATCCCGAGCACCGACGAGGAGTTCGTCCTCTCCGGCAGCGCCGTCGTCGACGAGGACAACGTCTCCGGGCTCGGCACCCTCGACAATCCGGCGATGGTCGCGATCTACACCAGCTTCTCGCCGGAAACGAAGATCCAGCGGCAGTCGCTGGCATACAGCACCGATGGGGGGCGGACGTTCGCGCGATACGCCGGCAACCCGGTCATCGACATCGGCTCCCAGGACTTCCGCGACCCGAAGCTCCTGCGCCGCGGCAACGAGTTCGTCATGGCCATCGTGATGGCCCAGGACCGCACCGTCCGGCTGTATGAGTCGAAGAACCTCCTCGACTGGAGCTTGAGCAGCGAGGTCGGCCCCTTCGGGTTCACCGAGGGGGTCTGGGAGTGCCCGGACCTCGTCCGCGTGCCGATCGAGGGCGGCGACGACGCCGCATGGGTGCTCCTGCTCAGCGTCCAGTCGGGCGGCCCCGCCGGCGGCTCGGGAATGCAGTACCTCGTCGTCGACTACGACGGCCACACCTTCGCCCCGATCGGCGAGGCCCGGTGGGTGGACTTCGGCTCCGACTTCTACGCCGGCGTCGCGTACACCGACGCTCCCGAGCCCGTCATCCACGCCTGGATGAACAACTGGTCCTATGCGGCCAACACCCCGGGCGAGGAGTTCCGCGGCATGATGAGCCTCCCGCGGCGGCTCTCACTCAGAAGACGGGGCGACGGCCTGGTGCTGGTGCAGCGCCCCGTCATCCGGGACGGCGCGCCCCTGTTCGAGGCGCGCGACGTCGCGGTCGACGGCCGGCACGAGTTCCCCACGACGGCGATGGCCGTCCGGATCGTCGCGGACTTCGACGCGGGCACGGCCACCAGGTTCGGCCTCGATGTCCGGGTCGGCGGCGACGAGGCGACGCGCGTCGTCGTGGACCGCGAGGCCGGCACCGTTGCCGTCGACCGCTCGAGTTCCGGCCTCGTGAGGCTGGCCCGACGGCGCGTCCCGCGGGAGTCGCCGGACTTCGCGGCGGCAGAGGCGGCCGCGGACCTGGATCCGCAGGACATCGGCGCCGCTCACTCGGCCCCGCTTCCGGACACCGAACGCGTCACGCTGGAGGTGTTCGTCGACGTCTCCTCCGTGGAGGTGCTCGCCGCGGACGGTACGGTCGCCATCAGCGACCTGATCTTCCCCTCGCCGGGGAGCACCGGTATCGCGGCCTTCGCCGACGGCGGCACCGCTCACCTCCGCTCGCTCACCGTGAGCGGCCTGTAGCCGAAGGCCAGGCGGTGGACCCGCCCACGGACCAGTGGTTGACGGTGAGTCCGTGGGCGGGAGCCCGTTAAGCGACGGGGTCGCGGCTCCCCAGACGCACCTTCTTGACCGCGCGCTCGCCCTCGAGGTCGGCGTCCTTGAAGCCGTAGAGGTACGTGAGCGTGAAGGACACGGCCAGCGCGGCGAGCGAAGCCACCCAGAAGCCGACGAACGAACCGTCAAGGCCATCCGGGTTCACGAACGACGGGAACCCGACGAAGGCGCCGGTGAAGCCGTACATGTTGACGTCGAAGAGGCCGGTGAGGAGGCCGCCCACGGCGCCGCCGATGGACGCCGTGATGAAGACCTTCCCGTACTTCAGGTTGAGCCCGTACATCGCAGGCTCTGTGATGCCGCAGAAGGCGGAGATCGTCGCCGGGCCGGCGAGGGACTTGATCTTCGCCTGCTTGGTCTTTACCCAGATCGCGAGCGCGCCGCCGCCCTGCGCCACCATCGTCGCCGAGACGATCGCGTTCAGCGGCGAGGAGCCCTCGGCGGCGATCTGCGAGGCGATGAGCGGGATGACAGCCCAGTGGAGGCCGAAGATGACGAGGCACTGGTACAGGCCGCCGATCAGAAGGCCCGAGATCGGGTAGCTGACGTCGATCAGCCCGTTGATGCCCTGCGCGAGTCCGCCGGAGAGCATCATGATGATCGGGCCGAAGACCACGAAGATCAGCGTGGAGACGATGAAAATCTCGAACAGCGGCGCGAAGATCGAATGGATCACCGCAGGCAGGATCCTCTTCAACCATGGCTCGATCCTGGCCGCGAGCCAGGCGGCGACGATGATCGGGAAGATCGAGTAGGCGTAGGCGTTGCCCGAGGGGATGGAGATGGGGATGCCGAGGAACTCGGCGTTGAAGACCGTCTTGCCAATCTGCGCGATCACCGTGTCCGACCTCGCCATCTCCACGACGGCGGGATACACCATCACGCCGCCGATGATGGCGACGATGATCGGGTTCGACCCCAACCGCTTGGCTGCGGTGAAGCCGATGACCATCGGCAGGAAGAAGAACATCGAGTCGGACATGGCCGAGATGAGCCGGTAGGTGTCGCTGTCGCCGGCGACGACGTTGAACTGGGTCAGCGGGGCGAGGAGGCCCTTGAGAATGCCCGACGCCGCCATGACGCCGACGACCGGGATCATCGAGCCCGTGATGACGCCGATCAGTTGGCTGAAGCCGTACTTGACCCAACCCAGCGCGGTGTCCGGCTTGGGCTCGTCCTCCTCGTTCTCGTCGACGGCGGCCGCACCGCCGCCGCCCATGCGCGCGACGATCGCGTTGTAGACGTCCTCGACCCCGGGGCCGATGACCACCTGGTATTGGCCGCCGGCCTTGGCGATGTCGATGACGCCATCGATCCCGGCGACGGCCGCGTCGTCCGCGATGCCCTCGTCGCGGAGGTAGAACCGCACGCGCGTGATGCAGTGCAGCACCCTCTTGACGTTCGCCGCCCCGCCGATGTTCGCCAGGATGTCGTAGGCGATCCGATCGTGGGTGCCCAGGCCCGCCCGCTCCGGATCCTCGACGGCGACCGGGACGACGTCGACCGGAGACACGGGCGTGGCGGGAACGGCCGGAGCCTCGGAGACCGGAATCACCTCGCCGGCGGGACCGCCGAGCGTGACGCGGCCGGCGCCGGCGGGCTCAACGGCGAAGCCGTCGCCCATGAGCTTCGAGGCGAAGACCGGATCGGGTACGTCCGCCAGTGGCAGAAGGGCCCCCGCCATGGGGGACAGGAGCTGAACCGCGGCGTCGGACGTAGGCCATGACGCGGGGGTGGTCGAGTTCGTGCGGCGTGAAGCTTCCCTTCGCGATGACCTCGTGCCGCTTGCGGAGTGCGATGAGCCGTCGGTAATAGGGCAGGATCCGCCCGCCGGACTCCTCCGCGACGACGTTGATCCGGTCCTGGTTCGTGGGCCGCAACCACGGGGTCCCTTCGGTGAAACCCGCACCTTCGCCGTCGGTCCACTGCATGGGGGTGCGCGCGTTGTCGCGCGCCTTGGCGCGGACGATGGCGAACGCGTCCTCGGGCGCGACGCCCGCGTCGGCCAGCTCGCGGTACGCGTTGACCGCCTCGACGTCGACATAGTCGTCGATCGACTCGTAGGCCGGATCGACCATGCCGATCTCCTCGCCCTGGTAGACGAACGGCGTGCCCCGCAACAGGTGGAGCGCCGTCGCCAGCATCGTCGCCGACTCCGCCCGGTACCGCCGCGGATCGCCGAAGCGGTTCAGGGCCCGCGGCTGATCGTGGTTGTTCCAGAACAGGGCGTTCCATCCGCCGCCCGCCTCCATGCCGCTGCCCCACTCGGCGAACAGCGCCTTCAGCGCCGGGAAGCTGAACCGGGCGCGGCTCCACTTGCGGCCGTCCTCGTAGTCGACCTTCAGATGATGGAAGTTGAACGCCATCGAGAGCTGACGATTGTCCGGATTGGTGTAGTCGATGCACCTGGCGATCGACGTCGACGACATCTCGCCGACCGTGACCACCGACGGATCCTGCCCGTAGGACGCATCCGCCAACTCCTGCAACCAGGGGCCGACCATCGGACCGTCGGTGTACATCAGCCGGTCGTCGGTGCCCGATGGGGCCGACGACAGATCCACCGGCTTGCCGATCAGGTTGATGACGTCGAACCGGAAGCCCTTGACCCCCTTCTTGTGCCAGAACGACACGACCTCCGCCATCTGGTTGCGGACCCGCGGGTTGTGCCAGTTCAGGTCGGCCTGCGTGACGTCGTAGAGGTGCAGGTAGTACAGCTGCCTTCCCGTTCGCGGATCGAGGTGGTCTCCGAAGCGTGCCCACGCGGGCCCCCCGAACTTGGAGACCCAGTTGTTCGGGAGCGAGCCGTCCGCCCGGCCAGGCCGTATGTAGTAGTAGTCCCAGTACTCCGTCTCGCCCGCGAGCGCCCGCCGGAACCACTGATGGTCGGTCGAGGTGTGGTTCAGGACCATGTCGAGCATGACGCCGATGCCGTGTGCTGCCAAGGCATCGGCCAGCTCCTCGAAGTCCTCCATGGTGCCCTGATCGGGATCGATCGCGTAGTAGTCGGCGATGTCGTATCCGTTGTCGCGCTGCGGCGAGGCGAAGAAGGGAAGTCGCTCACTTGCCACCTCTGGGGAAGTTTGCCGTCCTTGGTCGATTGAGGACGCTATATTCCCCGCCGCGGGGTCGGCGCCGGTTGCGCCGGACGATTGCGTAGCTGTTGCGTGGCGACCTACATCGTTGCGTGGGTTGCGCGCGTTGCGCGGGCTGCCGGCGGTTACGCGTCCGACAGCACGCGCCGGGTCGTGTCACGGACCACCAACCGAGTGGGCAGGACGACGCACTCGCTCACCGGTTCCCGCCGCAGCAGGCCCAAGGCCAGCGTGGCAGCGACCCGGCCCTGCTCGCGCGCGGGCTGGGCGATCGTCGTCAGGCCCATCATGCCCGCGATGGGATGATCGTCGACCCCGACGATCGACAGGTCGCCCGGAGCGGTCACCCCCGCTTGGCGGAAGACCGACATCATCTCTGCGGCCAACTCGTCGGAGGCGCAGAAGATCCCGGTGGGCATGAAATCGGAGGCGAGCAGCGCCTCAGCCGCCTCTCGGCCGGCGCCCGACCCGAACGGGACCTCGACCTCCCAGGGGGCCAGCCCAACCCGCGCCATGGCCCGGCGATACCCCTTCCGCCGGTTCTCGGTCGCGACGCCGAGGGTGCCGTCGTGGTCGCTGCGGCACACATAGGCCACCCGCGTCGCTCCCAGGTTGACAAGGTGATTCGTCGCCTTCTCTCCCGCCGCGACGTCGTCGACCCCCACGCTGGGGAGGCCGGGAAGTATCGACCCCGCCACCACGACGGGAACCCGACGGATGGCCCGGATCCGCTCCGCCGTGAGGTCTCGCGGGGCGGGGACGAGCACGATCAGGTCCGCATCGGGGTCGGAGTCGGCGAGCAGGCGCACGCGGTCGGAGGCGGAGAGGCCCTGCAGTCCGCATCCGGATCACGGTCGGCATCGCGACACGCACGCCGACGCGAAAAGGCGCCGACCGACAACCTGTACGACCCGGCCGCGCACAACATCGCGACACGCACGCCGACGCGAAAAGGCGCCGACGGGAATTTCCCGCCAGCGCCAGTTCGTTGATCAGGTGCCAGTCCATTGGCTTCGACACGGGCGCTTCTTAAGTCGCGGCCCGGCTCAACCAGCGGTCATCGACCTCCTCAATTAGCCCTT
>CAYVWO010000119.1:4361-7609 GCA_964455495.1 uncultured Tessaracoccus sp. | reverse complement strand
TCGACCGGCTCCCGACCCGCCGCGTCTTCCAGCTCGCGATGCTGTCGTTCAGCCTCGGCACGCTGATCTGCATGATCGCCCCCACCTTCGCGCTCCTGCTCGCCGGCCGCGTCGTGCAGGCCACAGGAACCGCGATCATGATGCCGCTGCTCATGACCACCGTCATGCAGCTGGTGCCCGCCAACGGGCGCGGCAAGGTGATGGGAAACATCTCCATGGTGATCTCGATGGCGCCGGCGGTCGGCCCGACGCTGTCCGGCATCATCCTGCAGCTCGGTTCGTGGAGGCTGATCTTCGGCGTCGTCCTACCCATCGCGCTGGCGATGCTGGTGCTCGGCAGCCGCAAGCTGGGCGACGTCGGCGAGCGCAAGCTCACGCCGCTCGACGCCGTTTCGATCCCGCTCACCGTCGTCGCGTTCGGCCCGCTGGTCTACGGGCTCAGCCTCGTCGGCGCCGAGGACGTGGCGTTCTGGGTGCCCATGCTTTCGATCGGGATCGGCGTCGGCGGCCTCGTTGCGTTCGTCGCCCGGCAGTTGGTGCTGCAGGGGAGGGGAGCGGCCTTCCTGGATCTCAGGACCTTCACGCACAGCTCCTTCACCGTCGCGCTGACGATGATGGCGATCTCCATGATGGCCATGTTCGGCACCATCATCATGCTGCCCCTGCTGCTGCAGCGCGCCTACGGCATGGAGCCGCTGCAGGTCGGCCTGATGATGCTGCCGGGCGGCCTCGCCATGGGCCTGCTCGGCCCCGTCGTCGGCCGCCTCTTCGACCGCGTCGGCCCGCGCCCGCTCGTGCTTCCGGCAAGCGCCGTCGTGCTCGGGGTGTTCCTCTTCTTCTCGACGCTGACCCCTACCACCCCGTGGTGGGCGATCATGCTCGGCCACATGGCGATGAGCATCGGCTTCGCGTTGATCTTCACGCCGCTGTTCACCATCGCGCTCGGCTCGCTCCCCAGGAGTCTCTACTCGCACGGCTCCGCCGTGATCGGCGCGGTGCAGCAGGTCGCCGGTGCGGCGGGGACGGCGCTGTTCGTGACGGTGTTCGCGATGCAGACGGCGGCGGCCGCCCCGACGGCGCCCTCAGAGGCGGCCGCGATGCTCGCGGGGGCCCACTGGGCCTTCCTCGGTGCCGGCGCCATCTGGACCGGCGCCGCGATCTGCGGCCTCTTCCTCCGCAAGCCTGACGACGCGGTCGCCGGCCCGGCGCATTAGGCCTCGATCAGTCGGATCAGGGCCTCGAGGTGGGCGGTCATGTCGATCTCGGGGTCGAGGAGCCACTGGACCTGCAGGCCGTCCATGGTGGCGACGATGAGCGTCGCCAGTTGGGCGGCGGGGAGGTCGGAGCGCACCGTTCCGGCTTGTTGGGCCGCCTCGACCTGGCGGGCGAAGCCGGCGCGGGTGCGGGCGTAGCGGGCGACGAAGTAGTCCCGGCGGCTCGTGGGCTCCGGGTCGGCGGCCGCGAGCGCGGACATCACCGCGAACAGGGCGATCAGGCCCGGGACGGTCGAGTTGTGCGAGACCAGCTTCGTCGCGGCCGTGAAGCCGGGCTCGATCGGGAAGGAGCGGCTGTTGACGGCGTCGCGGTGCTCGACGATCGCGAGCAGGAGCGCGTCGCGCGAGCCGAAGTGGTGCAGCAGCCCGGCCTTCGAGCGGCCGACCTCGTCGGCGATCAGCTGGAGGGTCGCCGCGTCGAACCCGTGGGCGGCGACCAGTCCCAGGGCGGCGTCGAGCACGTTCAAGCGGAACTGCTCCGTCTTGGCGTAGGGGCCGCGCCTGCCGTCTGTTGCACTCGTCACGCCTTAAGCCTACCCTCGGTCGGATTTTGAGTGTATGATTTCCTCAACTCCGACCGTTGGTCGGAGTTCGCCAGATCCACTCGTCTCACTGGAGAGAACTCATGACGTCTGCTGCACTGTCCATCCAGCTCTACACCGTCCGCGACGCGCTCGCCGCCGACCCGGACGGCACGCTCGCCCGCCTCGCCGAGATCGGTTTCGTCGACGTGGAGGCCTTCGGCTTCGTCGGCCGCGCCGCTGAGCTCCGCGCATCGCTCGACGCGGCCGGCCTCCGGTCCCCGAGCGCCCACGCCTCCTTCCTCTCCGACCAGTTGGAGCCCGGCGCCGCGAGGATCGAGCTGCCCCCGATCGAGCACGTTCTCGACGAGGCCGCGACCCTCGGCGTCGAGATCCTGATCGATCCCTTCGTCGCGGGCGGATTCTGGACCAAGGCCGACGACATCGCCCGCACCGCCGAGCGCCTCAACGGCTATGTGGATCTCGCCGCCGAACGCGGCATCCGGCTCGGCTACCACAACCACTCGCACGAGTTCCATCACAGCTTCGACGGCGTCTCCGGGCTCGAGGCCTTCGTCGCGCTGCTCGACCCCCGCGTCGTGCTGGAGGTCGACGTGTTCTGGGCGGCGATCGGGCGCCACGACCCCGTCGCGCTGCTTGAACGCCTCGGCGACCGGGTCCGGCTGCTGCACGCCAAGGACGGCGTCATCGGCGCCGACCCGCACCTGCCCGGTGCCGAGGGAGTTGCGCTCGACCAGCGCGCTGCGGGCGAGGGCGAGCTCGACATGGCAGCGATCCTCGCGGCCGCGCCGCGGGCCGAGTACGCCGTCGTCGAGTTCGACTACTTCGACGGCGACCTTTTCCAGGCCGTCGCCGACAGCGCCGCCACCTTGCGCTCGCTGGGCGTGCGCTGATGAGCGGGGCGATGGGTGTCGGCTTCGTCGGCACCGGAATGATCTCCGACACCTACCTGCAGAACCTGACGTCGTTCCCGGACGTCAACGTCGTGGCGCTGGGCGACCTCGACGAGGCCCGCGCCGCGCGGCAGGCCGCGAAGTACGGCATCGAGGTCGCGGGATCGCCGGACGACGTGCTTGCACACCCCGACGTCGAGCTCGTGGTGAACCTGACGGTTCCCGCGGCCCACTTCGCGGTGAGCCGGGCCGCCATCGCCGCAGGCAAGCACGTGTGGAGCGAGAAGCCGATCGGCGTCGATCTCGTCGAGGCTCAGGCTCTCCTCGACGCCGCCGCCGCGGCGGGCGTGCGGTTCGGCGTCGCGCCCGACACCGTGCTCGGCCCCGGCCTGCAGACGGCGCGGCGGGCCATCGCCCGCGGCGACATCGGCGTGCCGCTGGCCGCCCAGACGTCGATGGCCTACATCGGCCCGGACACCTTCCACCCGGACCCGGAGTTCCTGTTCCTGAGTCCGAGCCATCGGGAAGCGTTTGCGGCG
>CAYVWO010000119.1:0-4351 GCA_964455495.1 uncultured Tessaracoccus sp. | reverse complement strand
CCCGTCCGCGCGCGGCGCCGGGCCCCTGACCGCGGTGGGGCCGTACTACGTCACGGCGCTGGTCAACCTGCTGGGCCCGGTGGCGCGGGTTGCGGCGGTCGGTGGCAAGGGCCGCGAACGTCGCTCGATCCTCGTCGGCGAGCGCGCGGGCTTCGAGTTCCCCGTCGAGGTGCCGACGATGGTCAACGCCATCTTCCAGTTCGAGCAGGGCGCGACGGGGCAGTCCATCTTCAGCTTCGACTCCCACCTCACCCGGACCGGCGTCGTCGAGATCTCCGGCACGGAGGGCACGCTCTCCATCCCGGACCCGAACACGTTCGGCGGCGAGGTGCGCCTCACGCGGGCCCCCGTCGACTCGGGCGAGCCGCTCGACGTCGCCCCTCAGAGGTGGGAGACCCTGCCCCCGGTCGGTGTCGAGGCGGGACGCGGCCTCGGAGTCCTCGACATGGCGCGCGCGATCCGGGGCGACGTGCCGCACATCGCGACCGGTGACCTGGCCTACCACGTCCTCGAGGTGCTGACGAGCCTGGAGACTTCCGTGTCCAGCGCCTCGTTCCTGGACATCGCCAGCACGGTCGGCGACATCCCGCTGGTGCCCGAGGACCGGGACCCCTTCGCCCGGACGCTCTGACGGCGTCGGCGCGTCGACGCGGCTGCGAACGTCGGTTTTCCGTGGCTTTCGGCATTACTGCGGTTGCGTGCGTCTCTATGGAGACGCACGCAACCGCAGTGACGCCACTTGGTCATTTCAGAGTTCCCACAGGGCGGCTACGGGCACGGCCCAGACTTGGTCGCCCAGGCTCCAGAGGCGGTCGCCCAGGTAGAAGACGATGCCTCCGGCGAAGTCGGTGCCGATGCGGGTGCGCAGCGCTTTGAGGTTCCTCGCGTGGTCTTCGCGTGCGGAGACGGAGGCCTTCACCTCGATGCCGAGGACGCGGCCGCCGGGCAGTTGGAGAACCCCGTCGACCTCGATCCCGCCGGACTCGCGATAGTGCCCCACGCGGAACCGGGTGTCGCTCCACGAGGACTGGCGGAGAAGCTCGGCGAGCACGAAGCCCTCCAGAAGGTTTCCGAGGTAGTTCGTCCCGAGCGGCGAGTTGAGCTCCGCGGGCCCGATGTCGCCCAGGACGGCGGCGAGGCCGCTGTCGACGACCAGTCCCTTCGCCTTGTTGGTTCGTCGTCGCGTGAGGCTGCGGCTCCACGCAGGAACCTCTGTCACGAGGAACAGGTCTGCGAGGCGTTGGAGGTCTGCGCGGGCGGTCATCTCTGACACGCCCAGGTCGCGCGCGAATCGCGTGGCGACCACTTCGCCGGCCTGTGCGGCGGCCACAAGCCGAAGCGCCTTGGCCAGACGAACGGGGTCTGCGCGCGTCAGGTCTCGGGAGTCGCGGCGGACGATCCGATCCGCGTAGTCGAGCAGCCATGTCTCCCGGCGGCGCTGGTTGCGCCGTACGGCGGCCGGGTACCCCCCAGCGCAGATGGCCTCCACGTAGCGGGGCCGAGTCCACTCGGTCTGCCACCCAGCGAGGTCCTCGGGTGCCAACCAGCGTGTGACGAAGTCGTCCCGGCGGCCGCTCAGTTCGCCCTGCGACAGTGGCGCGAGGTGGATGGTCTCTGCACGTCCGGCCAGAGAGTCCTCTGCCCCGGGCACCCGCATCAGGTCGGCCGACCCGGTGAGGAGGAAGCGGCCCGGTCGACGGTCGCGATCCACGGCCGCCTTGATCGGCAGGATCAGTTGCGGGAGCCGCTGGATCTCGTCGATGACCAACAACTCGTCTCCGGCGGTGGCTACGAATGCTTCCGGATCGGCCTCCGCCGCCGCTCGTGCTCCTGCGTCGTCCATCGTGAACACCTGGACGCCGTGCTCGGACGCGATCTGTTCGGCGATCGTGCTCTTTCCGGTTTGCCGTGCGCCCTGGATCACCACCACCGGGGTATCGGCCATGGCCTCGTCGACCCTCGCGCTGACCCAGCGCGGCAACAGTGCTTCCATGCGACGATGCTAGCTCGGCTATGGATTCCGCACCAATGAAACTATGGGTCCAGCAGTATCAAATCTATGGATCTAGCAGCACCTAAACTATGGATCTAGCGGCATGTGAGCCGTGACGGCGCGCGTCGAATACGCTCGGCGCATGAGCGGGGAGACGCGCGCGTTGGCGGCGCTGCAGGAGCTGGGCATCAACCACCTGGTGACCAGGCACGGGCCGGTGCGGTCGCTCGAGGAGGCAGCAGCGGCGCGGGGGATCGCCCCCAAGGACCTGGTCAAGACGATCGTGGTGCGCCGCGGCGACGACGACTATGTGTTCGTCCTCGTCCCCGGCGATCGCGAGTTCTCCTGGCCGAAGCTGCGGACGCTGCTCGGCGTCAGTCGGCTCTCGATGCCCGACGCGGCGACCGCGAAGGCCGTCACCGGCTACGAGCGCGGGACAATCACGCCGTTCGGCGCGACGACCGCGTGGCCGGTGATCGCCGACGAGGCGATCGTCGGCCGCACCGTCTCCATGGGCGGGGGAGCCCACGGCGTGGGCGTGGCCGTCGCCGCCGACGACGCGATCGCGGCCCTCGGTGCCACCGTGGCCGACGTCTCGGGCGACTAACCCGCCGCGCCGGCGAAGGTCAGGCCGAGGCGGTCGAGGAGCGGCTGGAGCTGCGGATCGCGGCCGCGGAAGCGGCGGTAGGTCTCCATCGGGTCGACGGAGCCGCCGGGGGCAAGCAGCGTGCGGCGGAAGTGTTCGCCCGCCCCGCGGACGGGGCCGTCCTGCTCCTCGAACCAGGCGACGGCGTCGGCGTCCATCACCTTCGCCCAGGCGTAGCCGTAGTAGCTCGACGCGTAGCCGCCGCCCCAGATGTGCGCGAAATACTGCGAGCGGTAGCGCGGCGGGACCAGGGGCTCGACCAGCCCGAAGCGCTCGAGCGCCGCCCGCTCGAAGGTCTCCACGTCGTCGACGGACTCGGGCAGCTCGTCGAGGGGCGTGGTGTGCCAGACCAGGTCGAGCAGCGAGGAGATCTCCGTCTCCGCCGTCGCGTAGCCCTGGCCGAACTGGCTGGCCGCGGTCAGCCGCTCGACCCATTCGGTGGGCAGCACCCGGCCGGGCGTCCAGGCCCAGTGCTCGTTGACCTGGCTGGGGAACTCGACGAAGTCGCGCGGGGTGTTCGCGCCCGAGCGCGACGCGTACCGGCTGTCGGCCAGCAGGCCGTGCAGCGCGTGCCCGAACTCGTGGAACATGGTGATGACCTCGTCCCACGTGATCGCCGCCGTGGTGGGCGAGTAGTTGCAGTTGTTTGTCACCACGGGGAGCGTGCCCTCGCGGGTGGACTGGTCGACGAGGTTGCTCATCCACGCGCCGCCCTGCTTCGTCGGGCGGGCCCAGAAGTCCATCACGAACAGGCCGACGACCGTCCCATCGGCGTCGCGCACCTCGTAGCTCTGCGTGCCCGGGGCGTGGCCGACCAGTTCCTCGCGGAGGTGGAACGTGAGGCCGTACAGCTCCTCGGCGGCGGCGTAGACGGCGGCGAGCACGCGGTCGACCTGCAGGTACTCGGCAAGGTCCGACTCGTCGAAGGCGAAGCGCTCGCGGCGCACGATCGACTCGACGTAGGTCCAGTCCGCAGCGGTGAACTCCGTGCCCGGGTTCAGCTCCGCGTACCGGGCGCCGAGCTCGGCGGCCTCCTCGCGAGCCTTGGCCAGCGCGGCCTGCGCCAGCGGGACGAGCATCTCGAAGATCGCGTCTGTGGTCTTGGCGCAGCCGGCCTCGGCGACGATCTCCGCGTGGTTCGCGTAGCCAAGCAAGGTTGCGCGTTCGGCGCGGGCGCGGGCCGTCTCGAGCAGCGTGGCGCGGGTGTCGTGGTCGCCGCCCAGCGCGCGGGTGGTGGAGGCCTCGAGCAGCCGACGGCGGAGCCCCGCGTCGGTGAGCTTCGTGGCGAGCGGCTGCTGCGTGGTGTTGACCAGCTCGATCCGGTACCCGCCGTCGGTCATCAGCGCCTCGCGCTCCGCGTCAGACAGCCCGCTCAACTCGGCCTCGTCGACGGCGATCCCGCCGGCGTTGCGGGCCTCGCGGTTGAGGCGCTCGAACGCGCTGGAGAGCTCGGCCAGCCTGCGGTTGAGCTCCCGCAGGCGGGCCTGGTCGGCGTCGTCGAGCGCGACGCCCGCGCGGTGGAAGGCGCGCAGCGTCTCGTCGAGCGCGTAGGCGTCCTGCTCGTCGAGGGCGACCTCGCCCAAGTCGGCGCGGCGGCGCAGCTCCTCGAACCGGGCGAACAGCCCGCGGTCCAGGTAGATCGCGTCGGAGTGCTCCGCCAGCCGCGGCGCCATCTCCTCCTCGATCGCGTCGATCTCGGGCGTGGCGTCCGA
>CAYVWO010000118.1:0-7639 GCA_964455495.1 uncultured Tessaracoccus sp. | reverse complement strand
GGAACACGTCGAAGTCGGTCAGGTTCTCGCCGTTGGAGGCGAACATGATCGGCTTGCCGAGCACGCGCGCGATCGAGAGGGCCGCGCCGCCGCGGGCGTCGCCGTCGAGCTTGGCAAGGACGACGCCGTCGACCCCGACGCCCTCGTCGAACGCCTTGGCGGTGTTGACGGCATCCTGGCCGATCATGGCGTCGACGACGAACAGCGTCTCGTCAGGGTTGACCGCAGCCTTGATATCGGCGGCCTGCTGCATGAGCTCCTGGTCGACGCCGAGTCGGCCCGCGGTGTCGACGATCACGACGTCGTACAGCTTCTGCTCGGCATGCTCGATGGCGCGGCGGGCGACCTCGACCGGGTCGCCGACGCCGTTGCCCGGCTCGGGCGCGAAGACGTGCACGCCGGCGCGCTCGCCGACGATCTGCAGCTGGGTAACAGCGTTGGGCCGCTGGAGGTCCGCCGCGACGAGCAGCGGGCTGTGCTTGCTCTCCCTCAGCCAAAGCCCCAGCTTGCCCGCGAGCGTCGTCTTGCCCGCGCCCTGGAGGCCGGCGAGCATGATCACCGTCGGGGGCCGCTTCGCGTGCCGGATGGGCCGGGCCTCGCCGCCGAGGATGGAGACGAGCTCCTCGTTGACGAACTTAACGATCTGCTGCGACGGGTTCAGCGCCTTCGACAGCTCCGCGTCGAGCGAGCGGGCCTTGACCGTGGAGACGAACTCCTTGACGACGCCCAGGTTGACGTCGGCCTCGAGCAGGGCGATGCGGATCTCGCGCATCGTCGCGTCGATGTCGGCCTCCGTGAGGCGCCCCTTGGAGCGCAGCCCCTTGAAGACGGACGAGAGCCGGTCCTGCAGCGTGTCGAACACTTAGCGTTCCCTTCGCGGATGTGCGTGATCGCGCCCAAGGATACTTGACCGCGAGGCCTTCCCGCGGCCCCCTAAAGCGCGAGAACCAGCCTCAACCCGGCGTCGACCCGGTTCATGAGATGAAGCGGAAGCACGCCGATCACCCTGACCATGCGCAACCGATCGACGACGAGGGTCTGCGAGACGTTGACGACACAGTCCTTGGGAAGCCCCGCATCGCCCTGTTCCAGTTCGACGTTGCCAGGGGCCGCTGCGAGCCGCATGCTGCTGGTCAGGGCCGTGACGATCACGGTGCCGATGCGCGAACGGTTGTAGCGGTCTGAGGACACGACGAGCACGGGGCGCTCGTACCCGGGCTCGGATCCGAAGGGCTCCCCGAAGTCCGCCCACCACACCTCCCCGCGGGCTACCACTCCCAGCCCCCGGCATCGATGAGGGCGCGCCCGGTGTTCGACGGTGTCGAGGTAGGCAACTCGTCGGCAAGGGCGTCAAGGGCCGCAGTCACTGGGTCGACGCCTCGGCGCTCCAAGAACTCACTCATGGCGCGCGTGTACAGCTGCGAACGGCTCCAACCGAGCTGCTCCGCCGCGCGGTCCGCCTCGCGGAAGACGTCGTCGGGAACTGAGATGGCTGTCTTCATCACCCAAGTATAACCGGTATTACCACAGGGGTAAGGCCGCTCCCCGAACACGGTGCTGCTACCCGACAGACCCGAGCGCGAGCGGGAGGACGGCGTCGGCACCCGCCTGGCGGAGCAGGCGGCCGGCGACCGTGACGGTCCAGCGGGAGTCGATCAGGTCGTCGACCAGGAGGACCGGGCCGCGGAGCGACGCCAGCCGGCTCGCCATCGCGGGCGGCACGGAGAACCGCGACCACAGGTCGCGCACCCGGTAGGCGCTGTTGGCCGCTGCCAGGGACGCGTCGGCCTGCAGGGCCAGCGGGCCGAGCGGCTCCAACCGTCCCGCCCTCGCGATGCCGGTCGCCAGCGCCTCGACGAGGCCCGGCCGCCCGACGCTGGGCACCCACACCACCGCGACGGGGCGCTCGGCCCAGTCCCACTCCTTCAGGACCCGCAGGCAGGCCGAGGCCAGCGCCGGCGGGAGGGCCCGGTCCATCGGGCGCCCGTCGCGGTCCGGGGCGAACAGCTCGCGCAGGGCGTTGCCGTACCCGAGGTCGGTCAGCCGCGCGATCACGCGGCCTTCCTCGACCTGCTCGGCCGCGGGGATCTTGCCCTTGACCGCCGCGCCCTGCTGCGTGACGCCCACCCGGTCAAGGCCCTGCGGCCACAACGCCCGGGGTGCGATCTCCACGCCCACCCTCTCCAGCGTCGCCTGCGCGCCGCGCTCCGACTCCAGCGACACTCCCGTCGGATACCACGGCCCGGCGCACACGTCGCAGCGCCCGCAGGGCGCGCTCGCCGGGTCGTCGAGAGACCCGGTCAGGAAGGCCATCCGGCAGCTGACGCCGTCCTGGTAGGCGAGCATGGCGCGCTGCTCTGCGACGCGGGACTCGGCGATCCGGTCGTATCGCTCCTTGTCGAACGCCCATCCCCGGCCGGTCGCCGTCCAGCCACCCTGGACGTACTCGACGACGCCGTCGACAGCAAGCACCTTGAGCAGCAGCTCCAGCTGACCGCGGCGGAGATCGACGCGAGCCTCCAGGGCAGCGGCCGAGAGCGGCCGGCCGGACTCGGCGAGCGCCGTCAGCACCGCGTCTGCCCGTGCCTCGGTGGGCATCGCGTTGGTGGCGAAGTAGTGCCAAATCTCCCTGTCCTCCGCGCCCGGCAGGAGCAGGACGTCGGCGCTGTCGGTGGCGCGGCCGGCACGGCCGACCTGCTGGTAGTAGGCCACCGGCGAGCTGGGCGAGCCGAGGTGAACGACGAAACCGAGGTCGGGCTTGTCGAAGCCCATGCCCAGCGCCGACGTCGCGACCAGCGCCTTCACCTCGTTGCCCTTCAACGCCTGCTCGGCTGCGAGCCGATCGGCAGGGTCGGTGCGGCCCGTGTAGGCGAGCACCCGATGCCCGGCCTTGGCCAGCAGCGCGGCCGTCTCCTCCGCCGACGACACCGTCAAGCAGTAGACGATGCCGCTGCCCGGGAGGTCGGCAAGGTGTTGCGTCAGCCACGCCAGGCGCCGCCACGACGTGCCGAGCTCCAGCACGCCCAGCCGGAGCGACTCGCGCGCCAGCGCGCCGCGCAGGGTGAACACCTCGTGCCCGCCCGCGGCCATCTGCTCGGCGACGTCGTGCACGACGCGCTCGTTGGCCGTCGCCGTGGTGGCGAGCACCGGCACGTCGGCGGGCAGCTCGGCGATCAGCGTGCGGATGCGGCGGTAGTCGGGCCGGAAGTCGTGGCCCCAGTCGCTGATGCAGTGCGCCTCGTCGATCACCAGCAGCCCGGCGGTGCCGATCAGCCGGGGCAGCTGCTCGGCCCGGAACCGCGGGTTGACGAGCCGTTCCGGCGAGACGAGCAGGACGTCGAGAGCGTCGTCGTCGAGCAGCCGCTCGATCTCCGACCACTCGGTGACGTTGGCGGAGTTGATCGCGGCGGCGCGGACGCCCGCCCGCTCGGCGGCGGCGACCTGGTCGCGCATGAGGGCAAGCAGCGGCGACACGATCAGCGCCGGGCCTGCCCCTGCCCGGCGCTGCAGCAGCGCCGCGATGAAGTAGACGGCGGACTTGCCCCATCCGGTGCGCTGCACGACCAGCGCGCGCCGGTGCTCCGCGACAAGGGCCTCGATCGCCTCGAACTGCCCTTCGTGGAACTCGGCCGCCGGGTTGCCGGTCAGCGCCCGCAGCACGGTCAGCGCCTCCTCGCGCAGACCCTCGGTGCCGCGCGAGACCGCGCCCCGCGTCGGCACGGGAACAGGTGCCCGGCTGGAGAAGCGCGTGGTGTCGGGCCGCGCGTCGGCCAGGTCTGCGGGTGCCTCGTCCCACGGATCCGGAGGGAGCTCGTCCCACTCCGGCGGCGGCTCCTGGTCCCACGGTTCAGTCATGCGAGCAACCCTCCCATGACCCACCGACAATTACTCCCCCAGGATGCCCTGGACGAAGCCCTCCGGGTCGAACGGGGCCAGGTCGTCGACGCCCTCGCCCAAGCCGACGAGCTTGACGGGGACGCCCAGCTCGCGCTGGACCTGGACCACGATGCCGCCCTTGGCGGAGCCGTCGAGCTTGGTGAGGACGATGCCGGTGACGTCGACGACCTCGGCGAAGATCCGCGCCTGGGTCATGCCGTTCTGGCCGGTGGTGGCGTCGAGGACCAGCAGCACCTCGGTGACCGGCGCCTTCTTCTCGATGACGCGCTTGACCTTGCCGAGCTCGTCCATCAGGCCCGTCTTGGTGTGCAGGCGGCCCGCGGTGTCCACGAGGACGACGTCGGTGCCGTCCGCGACGCCCTTGGCGACGGCGTCGAACGCGACCGACGCCGGATCAGCGCCGTCGACGTCGCTGCGGACGGTCTCGACGCCCACGCGCTCGCCCCAGGTGGCGAGCTGCTCGGCGGCGGCGGCGCGGAAGGTGTCGGCCGCGCCGAGCACGACCGTCTTGCCCTCGGCCACCAGCACGCGGGCCAGCTTGCCGACGGTGGTGGTCTTGCCGGTGCCGTTCACGCCGACGACGAGCACGACGGAGGGGTCGCCGTCGTTGACCGGGGTCAGGTTCAGGGAACGGTCGAGGCCGGGGTCGACCAGGCGCAGCAGCTCGGCGCGCAGCACCTCGCGGGCCTTCGCCGGGTCCGCCACGCCGTCGACGGCGAGCTGCTTGCGCAGCGCGTCGGTGAGCTCGGTGGCGGGCCCGACGCCGAGGTCGGAGGTGATGAGGGTGGTCTCGAAGTCGTCCCAGACGTCGGCGTCGATCTTGTCGACCGAGAGCAGGTCGGCCAGCGCGCGCGCAAGCGCGTTGTTGCTGGACGAGAGCCGACGGCGCAGGCGCGCCCAGCGCGAAAGCGGGGCCTCGGGCTCGTCGAGCGCGGGAACCTCGGGCTCGACGACCTCTGGCGCGGCCGTGGCCGACTCGGGCTCCACGGAGGGAGCTGCGGGCTCCTCCTCGGAGGGCTCCTCGACGGCCTCGGGCGCGACCCCCTCGACCGACGGGGGCAGCTCGGGCTTGGTCTGCGCCTGCAGCTCGCGCTGCCTGCGCCCGTCCACGGCGATGATGACGCCGCCGACGACCAGCGCGATTCCGACTATGGCAAGTACTGTCCAGAAGATCCACACGGCGGACATCCTACTGGCTCGGGCTCACCTACCCCGCTTCGCGGTCTCCCGGGTCAGTGGGTCGACGCGCGCTCGTCGAGCCGCTCGAGGAACCGGGGCACCTGCCCGCGGCCGCTCATGTGCAGCTCGGTGGCCTCCGCGATGTCGTTCAGCTTCTGTCGCTTGAGGGTGACGTGACCGGAAGAGATGGCCACGACGTAGAAGACGGCCACCGCGAGTGCAACGACCAGCAGCACCGCGAAGACGGCTGCGAACGACATGAGGAACCTTTCGAAAAGAGCTTCTTTGGGGGTTCCAACCAGTGTGCCACCGTCGTCTGGCCTGACCGAATCGACACGCGCGAGGCACCGATTCTGAGACGAGTGGTTAGTCGGTGTGGAGGCGCTGGCTGACGACGGTGGAGATGCCGTCGCCGCGCATGGTCACGCCGTAGAGGGAGTCGGCGATCTCCATCGTCCGCTTCTGGTGCGTGATCACCAGCAGCTGGGAGTTGGCACGCAGCTCCTCATAAATGCTCAAGAGGCGGCCGAGGTTGGCGTCGTCGAGCGCGGCCTCCACCTCGTCGAGGATGTAGAACGGGCTGGGGCGCGCGATGAAGAGGCTGACGAGGAAGGCGACGGCCACCAGCGAGCGCTCGCCGCCGGAGAGAAGCGACAGCCGCTTGACCTGTTTGCCCGCGGGGCGGGCCTCGACCTCGACGCCGGTGGTGAGCCAGTCTCCGGGGTCGGTGAGGATCAGGCGGCCCTCGCCGCCGGGGAAGAGGCGGCCGAAGACCTCGCCGAAGCTCCTCTCCACGTCGAGGTAGGCGGCCTCGAAGACCTCCTGGACGCGCTTGTCGATCTCGGCGACGATCTCCAGCAGGTCGGTTCGGGTCTGGCGCAGGTCCTCCAGCTGCTCCGCCAGGAACTGGTGGCGAGCGGTCATCGCCTCGAACTCCTCAAGGGCGAGGGGGTTCACGCGGCCGAGGATGGCAAGGTTGCGCTCGGCGGCGCGCAGCCTGGCCTGCTGGCGGTCCCGGTCGTACTCGACGGGGTCCGGCGCCTCGTCCTCGTCCGTGAGCGCGGTGCCATCCGGCCTTGTGAGCACAGGAACCGGCTGCTCCGGGCCGTACTCGGCGACGAGCTGCCCAGGCTCGAGGCCCAGCTCGCTGAGCGCCCTGTCGGTCAGCTGCTCGATGCGCATCCGGAACTCGATGCGGACCATCTCGTCGCGATGGGCGCCGCGCACGATCTCGTCGAGCCGGGTGGCCGCGGCCTTGGCCTCGTGCCGGGCGCGCGTGGTTCCGGCCTCGGCCTCGCGCCGCGCCTGGTCCGCCGCGTCGCGCTGCGCGGTGGCCCGCTGCCTCGCCACCTCGACGAGGTCGGCCACGCGCAGCGCCGCCTCGTGCACGGCCCGCGCGACCTCGGCCTCGCGGCGCAGCTGCTCCGCCCGCGCCTTGGCCTTGGCCCGCGACTGCCGCTCGTGCTGGGCCGCGCGCTGCAGCGCGTCCGCCCTACCAGCGATGGCCTTCAGCTGTTCCTCGACGCTGCGCAGGGCCAGGCGCGCGTCCATCTCCGCCTGGCGCGCCCGGCGCGCCTCGGCCGCCTTCTGGTCGCGCTCCCCCGCGTCCGGCTCGGCGACCTCGTCCTCCGTCGACGCCGCCTCGAGCCGAGCGGCGAGTTCGGCCAGCTGCTCCTCGTCGCGCGCCCGGGCCGCGGCGGCGGACACGATCGCCTCGGACAGCCGCTCGGCCTCCTTCAGCGCGGTGGCCTGCGCCTGCCGGAACGACCCGAGCTGGTCGGCCACGGCGGCCAGCTTCGCGTCGGAGTCATGCAGCTCGGCCAGCGCCGCCTCCTCGTCGGCCCGCGCCTCGGCCAGCGCGGAGCCGGCCCGCTCCGCCTCGAACCGCAGGCGCTGCGCCTCGTGATCGGCCTCGGTGAGCGCGCCCTCGGCTTCGGCCAGCTGCGCGTGCAGCTCCAGCAGCGACGGCGCGGCCGCGGACCCGCCCTCGACGAGCCAGGCCGACACCCACTCCCCCGCCCGGGTAACCGCGGCGAGGGAGGGATCGGCGGCGACGGCGGACGCCGCGGCCTCGGCGTCCTCGACGGCGACCACACCGTCCAGGAGGCGATCCAGCGCACCGGCCAGGTCGTCGGGGGCGGACACCAGGTCCCTGGCGGCGCGCCCAGGCAGCGCGCGCGAGGCCGGCGAGGGGGCCCCGGAGACCAGCAGCGGCGCCCGGCCCAGTCCCTGCTCCGCGAGGTACCCGGCGGCCCCGACCGCCCCATCGAGCCCGCGCACGACGACCGCCTCGGCCGCGCCGCGGAGCGCCGCGTCGATCGCGGCCTCCCAACCGGCCTCGACGGCAAGCTGATCGCTCAGCCGCCCGACGACCTCGACTCGCCCGGAGCCGAGCAGCTCCGCAGCCCCGTCCTTACGCTCGCTCATCAGGCGCAGCGCCTCGACGCGCGCGCCCAGCGCGGCGCGGGCCTTCGCGTTGTCGGCCTCCCGGGCCTTGACCGCGTGGGCCTCCGCGTCGGCGGTCTCCACCAGGGCCGCGGCACGTTCGTAGACGGCGTCGAGG
>CAYVWO010000117.1:0-7684 GCA_964455495.1 uncultured Tessaracoccus sp. | reverse complement strand
CGACCCGAAGCCCACCACGCGCATGGCGAACTTCTCCGAGAAGGGCGACAAGCCGCTCGAGATCGTCGCCACCCGCCAGTGGTACATCAGCAACGGCGGCCGCGACGACGCCCTGAAGGCGAGGCTGCTTGAGCGCGGCGAGGAGCTCTCCTGGACGCCGGACCACATGCGGCACCGCTACGAGAACTGGGTCGGCGGCCTGAACGGCGACTGGCTGGTCTCCCGGCAGCGCTTCTTCGGCGTGCCCTTCCCGGTGTGGTACCCGCTCGACGCCGAGGGCGAGCCCGACTACGACCACCCCATCGTCGCCGACGAGGCCTCGCTCCCCGTCGACCCGATGGCCGACATCCCGGCCGGCTACGACGAGGGCCAGCGGGGCGTCCCCGGGGGCTTCGCCGCCGACCCCGATGTCATGGACACCTGGGCGACGTCGTCGCTGACCCCGCACCTGGCCACCGGCTGGGAGCGCGACGACGAGCTGTTCCGGCTCACGTTCCCGATGGACGTCGCGCCGCAGGCCCACGACATCATCCGCACCTGGCTGTTCAGCCGCGTGGTGCGCGCGCACTTCGAGAACGGCTCGCTGCCGTGGCGGCGCGCGACGATCTCCGGCTTCGTCGTCGACCCCGCCCGCAAGAAGATGAGCAAGTCGAAGGGCAACGTCGTCGTGCCGACCGACATCCTCGACAGGTACGGCTCCGACGCCGTCCGCTGGCGCGCCGCGATGGCCCGCCCGGGCCTGGACTCGCCGTTCGACGAGACGCAGATGAAGGTCGGCCGCCGCCTCGCGATGAAGGTGCTGAACGCGGGCCGGTTCGTGCTGTCCATCGCGCAGGAGCCCGGCGGCATCGCGGCGGAGGGCGCCCCGGTGGCCTCTGAGCTGCTGGCCGCGATCAGCAACCCCGTCGACACCGCGCTGCTCGCCGCGCTGGCGGGCGTCGTCGACGCCGCGACCTCGGGCTTCGAGCAGTTCGACTACACCACCGCACTTGAGGCGACGGAGACGTTCTTCTGGGCCTTCTGCGACGACTACCTCGAGCTCGTGAAGGAGCGCGCCTACACCGGCTCGCCCGAGGAGAAGGCGTCGGCGCAGGCCGCGCTGTACCTCGCGCTGGACACGCAGCTGCGGCTGTTCGCGCCGTTCCTCCCGTTCGTGACGGAGGAGGTCTGGCGCTGGACGAACGACTCGTCGATCCACCTTGCCCCCTGGCCGACGGCCGACGAGCTGGCGACCGACGGCGAGACGGCGCTGCTCGCGGATGTGGCCGCGGCGCTGATCGCGATCCGCGGCGCGAAGTCGACGGCCAAGGTCTCCATGAAGGCCGAGGTGGCGCGCGCCGCCTTCTCCGGCCCCGCGACGACCATCGCCCGCCTGCGCGGGATCGAACCGGACCTCCGCGCCGTCGGCCGCCTGGTCGGCGACGTCACCTGGACGGAGTCGGACGCCCCGCTGACCGTCGACGTGGAGCTGGTCCCCACAACCGGTTGAGCCTCGGCTCAGCCGGCGACGATGGCCTTCGAGGTCTTGGAGGCGGAGGCGAACCCCGTCCTCGAGCCCTCGACGGTCACGGTGATCTTCGCGCCCTTGTCGGCCTGCTTCAGCGTGTAGGCGGGCTTCGTCGCGCCGTCGATCCTCTCGCCGTCGCGCAGCCACTGGTAGGTCAGCTTCACGGTGCCCGGCTTCCAGTCGCCGGCTTCGGCCGTGAGCCTCTTTCCGACCTTCGCGGCGCCCTCGATCACCGGCTTCTTTCCCTTCACCGCGGACTCTTCGCCGTCGCCCACCCGGATGAAGCCGCTCACCTCGGAGATCTTGTACGTGCGCCACTGGTAGTTGCCGCCGTAGTTGTCCTCGGAGACCAGCACGGTGCCCGAGACCTTGTCGACGGCCTCGACGTATCCGACGTGGCCCGTGCTGTTGCGGAACGCGCTGGTGTTCCACCAGGCCACGTCGCCGACCTTCGGCGACTTCTTCGTGACCTTGATGCCCTTGACCTTGGCCGCGGCCCCCCAATGCTTGGCCGTGCCCTTGCCTGGTTTCGTGAACTTCTTCACCCCGGCCTGATCGAGGCGGTACGCGACGTAGTTCGTGCAGTTGTGGCCGCCGACCATGCCCCAGTGCGACTTCCGGTACTTCGCGGAGTAGCCCGAGCTGTCGTAGCCCTCCTTCTTACACGCGGAGAACCCGACGCACTCCTTCGGCGACTTCGACAGCGCCTCGGCCGGCGCGGCGACGCCCCACAGTCCGACGACGAGCGCCGATGCCGCCAGCGCGATCGATGCTCTCAGCGTGACGCGCCGGGGGGTGTTGCTCCGCATTCGTAGACGCTCCTGGGTCGGTGACAGGTCCAGCCGACTGGAGGGGAAGGCGGTCAGCCGAGGAGCACGCTACCTTAAGAACTCTCAGGAAGAAAAGCCGGTCTCTCAGAATGCCCGGCTACTCGACCACGGCGGTGGCCTCCGACGTCATCGACACCGGCGTGTAGCCGCTCTTCGACCCCCTCACCTCCACCGCGATCTCGGCGCCCTTGTCTTCCGCGACCAGCGTGTAGGTCGAGGCCGTCGCCCGCTCGATCGCCACCCCGCCGCGCAGCCACTGGTACGTCAGCTTCACGGGGGCGGGCCCCCACGTCCCTGGATTCGCCGTCAACTCCTGGCCCACCAGGGCGGAGCCGGATATCTGCGGCGCCGCGCTCGGCGCCGTCACCTGGTCCGGTGCGGCCGCCTTGACGGTTGACGCAGACGTCTTCGACACGGAGGTGTATCCGCGCTTCTTGCCCGTCACCTTGACGCTGATCTTGGCTCCCAGGTCGTCGGCGGTCAGGGTGTAGGTGGGCTTGGTGGCCCCCTTGATCGCGGCGCCGTCGCGTCGCCACTGGTAAGACAGCGTGACGCCCGACGGCGCCCACGCCCCCGGCACGGCCGTGAGCTTCTTCAGCACCTTCGCCGTCCCGGTGATCCTCGGCGTCGGGGTCGCCGACAGCAGCCCGACCTCCACCTTCGCCGTCGCCTTCGACGCGATCGAGGCGCCGAGGTACTCGCTCTTCGCGCCCGTCACCCTCACGCCGATCTTGGCCCCCAGGTCGTCGGCCGTCAGCGCGTAGGCCGACTTCGTCGCCCCCCTGATCGCCTTCCCGTCGCGCAGCCACTGGTAGGTCAGCTTCACGGGCGCGGGGCCCCACGTGCCGGTCTTCGCCGTCATCTTCTCGCCCACCCGCGCCGCGCCTGAGATCTTCGGCCTCGCTGCGGGCGTCGCGACCTTGTCCGCGACGCCGACGGCGGCCGTCGCCTTCGACGCTGTCGTCACGCTGGTGTACCCGGCCTTCGCGCCCCTCACCCTCACGTCGATCCGCGCGCCGAGGTCCGCATCCACCAGGGTGTAGGCCGACTTCGTCGCCCCCCTGATCGCCTTCCCGTCGCGCTGCCACTGGTAGGACAGGGACACCCCTGACGGCGCCCATGCGCCCGCGTCGACCCTGAGCCTCTTGAGCACCTTCGGCGTGCCCACGATCTTCGGCGTCGGGGTCGCCTTCAGGATGCCTGGGGCGGCCGGCGCCGTCGCCTCAGACGTTCCCGAGGCCGCAAGGTAGCCCGCCTTGGACCCGGTGACCCTCACCGTGATCGTCGCGCCGAGGTCGGCGCCGACCAGCGCGTACGACGAAGACGTCGCGCCCGCGATCGCCCTCTTGCCGCGGCGCCACTGATACGCGAACGACACCTCGGACTCCCAGTCGCCGGGGGCGGCTGTGAGCTTCTCGCCGACCTGTGCGGTGCCGGAGATCGTGGGGGTGCCCGCAGTCACGAGCGTCGTCGCCGGCGGCGACTCCACGGAGGCGAAGGCCCCGACATGGAGGAACCCGGTGATATCGGAGATCCGGTAGGTCCGCCAGTTGAAGCTGCCCCTCCAGTGGTCCTCAGACACGAGCACCGTGCCCGCGGAGAGGTTCACCGACTCGACGAGCGCCACGTGCCCGGACGATCCCATGTCGTACCACCATGCGACATCGCCGGGGCGGGGCGTGCGGTCGACGGCGTAGCCCGCGTTGCGCGCGTGCTCGCCCCAGTACTTCGCGTTGCCGCGGCCGGGGATGGTGAACTGCGGGACCCCCCGCTGACCCAAGCGGTAGGCAACGTAGTTGGTGCAGTTGTTCCCGCTGTACATGTTCCAGTGCGACGTCTTGTACACCGCGCTGTAGCCGCCGTTGCCGTAACCCCGCTCGTCGCACTCCGCGAACCCGACGCAGAGCTTCGCGTACCAGGTGATGGCGCCGGCAGGCCGCGGAATCCCCGCGAGGCCGATCACGAGCAGCATCGTCAACGCCCCGCTCAGAACGCGGGACAGGAGTCGCTTGGGCACGGTTCTCTCCTCGGCAGTCGCTTTCGGACGAGGGAGAAGTGCCCGTCAACCGGCCCGGTGAAGCAAGGCCAGTTTCCAGGTAAACCTACACGTTAAGGAAGCACTGATCAATGCTTCCTCCGGCGAGGACGTGCTGGGCGGGATGCCCTGATCGGCGATTCCTCAAGCGAAACGGGGCGGCTCGAACGCGGGCGGCCGGGCAGCCGGTCGCTCGGCGAGCGCTTCCATCGCAAGCCCCAGAGCCGCGTCCAGCTGCACGTCCGCGTCCGATTCCCAGTCCCCCGGGCCCATCTCTACGACGACATCGGGGTCGACGCCGTGGTTCTCCAGCCCGAACCCCTGCTTGTCGAAGTAGGTCCAGTACCGCGGCTGGGTGACCTCCGTGCCGTCGACAAGCGTGAACCGCCCGTCGATGCCGACGACGCCGCCCCAGCTGCGCTCCCCCACCACCGGGCCGAGGCCCAGGTTCTGGGCCGCCGCGGTCACGATGTCGCCGTCGGAGCCGGCGAAGCGGTTCGTGACGAACACGACGGGGCCGCGGCGCGCCTGCTGCGGGTAGCTGACGGGGAGGTCGTGGTGGCGCCCGCCCATCCAGCCGATCGCGCGGCGCATCAAGCGCTCGATCACCAGCTCGGACGTGTGCCCGCCTGCGTTGAACCGCACGTCGACGACGACCGCCTCGCAGCGCATCGCCCGGTCGACGAGGCGATGGAACTCCGCCCAGCCGTTGGCGACCATGTCGGGAACGTGGATGTACCCGACGCGGCCCTCGGTGGCGCGCGCCACGTACTCGACGCGCCCGGCGACCCACTCGTGGTAGCGCAGTGACGTCTCGCGCGCCGTCGGCACCACGGCGACTCGGCGCTTCTGCCTGCCGCGTGCCAGCGTGAGCTCGACGACCTTGTCCGCGGCCCCAAGGAGCAGCGCGCCGATCGACGGCGCGCCAGTTGTGGGACGGCCGTCCACCGCGACGATCACGTCGCCCGGCTGCGCGGCCACGCCCGCCGCGCGCAGCGGCGAGCGGGCCGAGGGGTCCGACGTCTCTCCCGGCAGCACGCGGGTGATGACGACCTCTCCCTTGGCGTTGCGCGCGTACTCGGCGCCCAGGTGCGCGGCCCGCGGCGAGTCGTCCCCGCCGAGCGGCGGCACCACGTAGGCGTGGGAGGTGTTGAGCTCGCCGACCGTCTCCCACAGCACGTCGACGAGGTCGTCGTGCGTGGCGATGTCGGAGAGCAGCGGGCGGTAGCGCGCCACCGCTCCGGCCCAGTCCACGCCGTCGAAGTCCTCGCGCCAGAAGTGGTCGCGCATGAGGCGTGCGTTCTCCTCGAACATCTGGCGCCACTCGGCCGCGGGGTCGAGTTCGCGGCGCAGCCGGCTGAGGTCCACGTTCACGCGCGTGTCATCGTCCTCGCCGGGCGCGTGCTCGGCGGGCTGCACCCACACGTCCTCGCCGCTGCGCACGACGAGGCGCTCGCCGTCGCCGGAGACGGCGGCGCCGTCGCACGAGTCGACGACGGTCGTGACCTTGCGGGTCTTGAACGAGTAGTGCTCGACGGCGTCCTTGACCTCGCCGTCAACGCCGGCCCGCGCGGCCCCCA
Organism: uncultured Tessaracoccus sp.; assembly: GCA_964455495.1. Taxonomy (GTDB): domain Bacteria; phylum Actinomycetota; class Actinomycetes; order Propionibacteriales; family Propionibacteriaceae; genus Arachnia. The sequence goes on along the minus strand of CAYVWO010000117.1, from coordinate 1,732 downwards.
GCTCGCCGAACGAGCGCAGGGTCAGCCAGGCGACGCCCTCCTTGGTCGCCTGGAGGGCGGTGTAGCGGCCCGACGGCACCGCGAACGGAACCATCCGGTCCTCGAAGCCGTCGACGTCGAGCTCGACGCCGGGCTCGGCCTCCGGTTCGGCCGGGGCCTCGGCGTCTGCCGAGGCGGGTGTTCCCTCGTCCTTCTCGTCCTTTTCTTCCTTCTCTTCAGGATCGCTCAGCGGCCAGCCGTCGGCCGCCGGGCCGAATGGCGCGGGCTCGAGCGCGCTCAGCGGCGCGAGCCATGGCCGCACCGTGTTGGTGAACGAGAGGTCGAACCCGAGCTCGTCGTAGGCGGGGTCGATCGTCCGGCTCGAGAGGAAGCAGAGGTGCTTGCCGTCGCGCGCGAAAACCGGGGAGAAGTCGTTGAACTGGCCCCTGGTCAGGGTAAACGCCCGCTCCCTCTCGAGGTCGTAGCCGACGAGCTGGCCGAGCAGCCCCTCGTTGCCGATCCCGTTGCGCCACACCACGTAGCGGCCGTCCGGCGACCAGGCGAAGCCCGTGGGTTCGCCCACCGCGGACCGCCCGATGCGCTTCACCGAGCCGCGCGCCACGTCCACCAACGAGACGGCGCCGTCGTGGCTGCCGACCGCGATCTTCGCCCCCTTGGGGCCGGGCTCCAGCGTCAGCACGCGGCCGAGCCGCCCGGCGCCGACGCGGCGCGACTTGGCATCGCCGTCGATCTGGCGGATCTCCAGGCAGTCCTCGCCGTCGACATCGGTGACCCAGACGCCCCTGCCTGTCCGGTCGAGGAAGTGGGGCTCGCGGACCCGGACCCCGGGGGCGTCGGCGAGCGCCCGGGCGGGGCCGCCCCGGTGCGTGAGGAGGTAGGCCGCGCCGCGCCACTCGACGAGGGAGGCGTCGCCGCCGTGGTCCGGCGCGATCGCGTCGAGCCGATCGGTGGGCGCCACCTGCACGGGCCGCGGGCGTCCAACGGCCGTGGTCAGCTCGATCGGCTGGGGCTCCGCCTTGAGGCTCGCGACGTGAAACAGCCGACCGCGCGCGTGGTACACGACGCCGGTGCCGTCGCTGGCGGCGTCTCGCACATAGCCGTCGTCGGCCGTGTGCGAGGTGTGCTGGCGCAGGTCCTGGCCGGATGAGTTCACGGACCACACCTGGGCCTGAACGTCCGGCCCGTCCCCGAGGTCCGAGGTGAACACAAGCCGCTCCCCCACCCAGGTAGGCCAGAACAGGCCCGCGCGGACGCCCGGCAGCACGCGTTGCCAGCCCCCGTCCCTGGAGACGTGCAGCTGGGCGGCCATGCCGCCGCGGTACCGCTTCCAGCCGGACGGGTCGCGGAAGTTCGCCGACGCCACGGCCACCCGGCCCTTTCGGCTCACCGCCCCCGCCGTCGCGGCACCCCAGCGAAGGCGCTCGAGGCGGCCGTCGAGCGACAGCGAGTAGAGGCGGGCATCGGTCCGGTGCACGGCTTGGTGGTCCGAACAGAGCAGGATGTGCTGGTCGTCGAGCCACCCCGAGACGAGCATCCGGCCGGCGCTCAGCCAGGTCAGCCGACGCGTCCCGCCGTCGAGCTCGACGACGTAGGCGTCCCAGCCGCCCTCGGTCGTCGCGGTGAACGCGACGCGCCCGCCGTCGGGCGAGAAGCGAGGGTTGCGCGGGGAGGACTCCCCCAGCGTGATCCGCGCCGCGCGACCGCCCGAGAGGGGGCCAAGCCATAGGTCGTC
>CAYVWO010000116.1:0-7710 GCA_964455495.1 uncultured Tessaracoccus sp. | reverse complement strand
ATGGGCAACACCGCCTACGTCGCGTTCACCAACTACGGCGACGGGCACAACGACGCCAAGGGCCCGGCGATCACCCAGATCATGAAGACCTCCGACCGCCGCGTCGAGGGCACGCCCACGTTCCCCGTCGCCATCCTGGACAAGGACGGCCAGGTGGCGTTCGCCGTCGTCGACGACGGCGTCGCGCGGGTGGGGACGGCCGAGGAGCCCCTCGCCGACGCCCCCGACGCCACGGTCGACGGCACCCGCGTCACCGCCGTGCCCGGCGCGGAGGTGCTCACCCTCGCCCAGGTGCAGGAGCGCCAGGACGAGGTGCTGGCGCTGCGCATCAGCATGACCGACGACCCGGCCGACGGCTGGCTGCGCACCGACAACGGCACGATGGCCTACGTCGCGAAGTCGCTGCTGGTCTACGACGAGGCCGCCGACACCTTCACCCACGCCGACGGGCGCGTGTTCCACGCCGACGACAGCCGCGGCCTCTTCGTCGCCGACGACGGCACGACGCTGAGCCCGGGCTGGCGCGTGCTGGTCGGCACCGAGAACTTCACCAAGGTGTTCACCGACTCGCGGCTGACCGGCCCGTTCCTCTCCGCGCTGTGGTGGACCTTCGCCTTCTCGATCCTGACCGTCCTGACGACGTTCGCGCTCGGCCTGCTCCTGGCCACGGTCTTCAACGACCCGCGGGTCAAGGGCCGCACGCTCTACCGCGCGCTGTTCATCCTGCCCTACGCCTTCCCCGGCTTCCTCGCCGCGCTGGTGTGGCGCGGCATGCTGAACCGGGAGTTCGGCTACATCAACCAGGTGCTGCTGGGCGGCGTCGACATCAACTGGCTCGGCGACGGCAACCTGGCGAAGCTGTCCATCATCTTCGTGAACCTGTGGCTCGGCTTCCCCTACATGTTCCTCGTCTGCACGGGCGCGCTCCAGTCGATCCCGGGCGAGCTGACCGAGGCCGGCATCATGGACGGGGCGTCGTCGATTCGTCGCTTCTTCTCGATCACGCTTCCGCTGCTACTGGTGTCGGTGGCGCCGCTGATGATCTCCAGCTTCGCGTTCAACTTCAACAACTTCTCACTGATCTACATGCTCACCGGCGGCGGGCCGAACTATCCGGGCGCGCCCGTGCCGATCGGTGAGACCGACATCCTGATCTCGATGGTCTACGCCATCGCGTTCGAGGGTGGCAACAAGCAGTACGGCCTTGCCAGCGCCCTCTCGATCATGATCTTCGTGGTCGTCGGCGTCATCTCGTGGCTCGGCTTCCGACAGACCCGCAAGCTCGAGGAGATTCTGTGATGGCCAGGCAGCGCGTCGACGGCACCAACGACCTGCGGCTCCGCGGCGGGCGCTGGTGGGCACAGGTGGGGTGGAAGCACGTGTTCGCCCTCGCGGTGATCGCGTTCGCCGTGTTCCCCATCCTCTACATCCTCTCGGCGTCGATGAACCCGGGCGGCACCCTGACCGGGTCGGTTAACCTGTTCAGCGCGTTCACTCCCGAGCACTACGCCAAGCTCGCCACCACGGACTTCCCGCGGTGGATGCTCAACTCCTTCTATGTCAGCTCGATCACCGCCGTCGGCACCGTCGTCATGGGCGCGTCCGCCGCCTACGCCTTCAGCAGGTTCCGGTTCAAGGGCCGGCGAGGCGGGTTGACCGCGCTGCTGATCATCCAGATGTTCCCGCAGATGCTGGCGTTCGTGGCGATCTTCCTGCTCGTGATGACCATCGGCAAGGTGTTCCCGGGGCTTGGCCTCGGCTCGCACCTGGTGCTGGTCTGCGTCTACCTCGGCGGCGCGCTCGGCGCCAACACCTTCCTCATGTACGGGTTCTTCAACACCATCCCGCAGGAGCTCGACGAGGCGGCCAAGATCGACGGGGCGACGCACGCCCAGATCTTCTGGGGCATGATCATGCGCCTTGTCACGCCGATCCTCGCGGTCGTCGGGCTGCTCAGCTTCGTCGGCTCGTACGGCGAGTTCATCCTGGCCCGCATCGTCCTCGCCCGGCCGGAGAACTACACGCTCGCCGTCGGCCTTTACGTGTGGGGATCCGACGAGCGCAACGCCCCGTGGTCGCTGTTCGCGGCGGGCGCGGTCGTGGCCGCGGTGCCGATCATCGCGCTGTTCATGTACCTGCAGCGCTACATCGTCTCCGGGCTGACGGCGGGCGGCGTGAAGGGCTGACTCGGGGCGGTAGGCTGTCCCGGTGCCTGACTATGAGGGTCCGAAAGAGGAGTGTGGCGTCTTCGGCGTGTGGGCGCCCGAGGAGGACGTCGCGCAGCTGACGTTCTACGGGCTGTTCGCGCTGCAGCACCGCGGGCAGGAGTCGGCGGGCATCGCCGTGAGCAATCTCCAGCGCATCATGGTCTACAAGGACATGGGCCTTGTCAGCCAGGTGTTCGACGAGGCGACGCTCAAGTCGCTTCCCGGCAGGCTCGCCATCGGGCACACCCGCTACTCGACCACCGGCGCCAGCGTGTGGAACAACGCGCAGCCCACGTTCCGCGCCACGCACCACGGCGGCCTCGCGCTCGCGCACAACGGCAACCTGACCAACACCCACGAGCTGGAGGCCTGGCTGGCCGAGCTCGCGCCGTCGGAGAAGGTTCCGGAGAAGCGCACGATGGACTCCACCAACGACACGTCGCTGGTGACCGCGCTGATGGCGAGCTTCGGCGGCACCAAGGTCGAGGACGCGGCCCTGCGCCTGCTGCCGCGCCTCGAGGGCGCGTTCTGCCTGACCTTCACCGACGGCGAGACCCTGTACGCCGCCCGTGATCGCCACGGCGTGCGCCCCTTGGTTCTGGGGCGGTTGGCCAACGGCTGGGTCGTCGCCTCCGAGACCGCCGCGTTGGACATCGTCGGCGCCTCCTTCGTACGCGAGGTCGAGCCGGGCGAGTTCATCGCCATCGACGAGGCGGGCCTTCGCACGCAGCGCTTCGCCGAGGCCAAGCCCAAGGGCTGCATCTTCGAGTACGTCTATCTCGCCCGCCCCGACACCACCATCGCGGGCCACGGCGTGCACTCGGTGCGGGTGCGGATCGGCAGGAAGCTCGCCGAGGAGTTCCCGGTTGACGCCGACCTCGTGATCCCCGTGCCCGAGTCCGGCACCCCGTCGGCCATCGGCTACGCGCAGGGCTCCGGCATCCCCTACGGCCAGGGCCTCGTCAAGAACTCCTACGTCGGGCGCACGTTCATCCAGCCCACGCAGACCATCCGCCAGCTGGGCATCCGGCTGAAGCTGAACCCGCTGCGCGAGGTGATCGAGGGCAAGCGGCTGGTCGTCGTCGACGCCTCCATCGTGCGCGGCAACACACAGCGCGCCCTGGTGCGGATTCTGCGCGAGGCGGGCGCCAAGGAGGTGCACGTGCGCATCTCGTCGCCGCCGGTGCAGTGGCCGTGCTTCTACGGCATCGACTTCGCCACCCGCGCCGAGCTGATCGCGCCCGGCCTCACCGTCGATGAGATCCGCCGCTCGCTGGGCGCGGACTCGCTCGGCTACATCTCGCTGGACGGCCTCACCGAGGCGACCGCGGTGCCGGCCGACGAGCTGTGCCGCGCCTGCTTCGACGGCCAGTACCCCATCGCCATCCCGCCCGAGCAGGCCAAGCTGCTGAACCTGGAGGAAAAGTGAACCAGAGCGCCTACGCCGCCGCCGGCGTCGACATCGAGGCGGGCGACCGCGCCGTCGAGCTGATGAAGGCGTCCGTGGCCAGGACCCGCCGCCCCGAGGTGCTGGGCGGCCTCGGCGGTTTCGCCGGGTTCTTCGACGCCTCCGCCCTCAAGGGTTACGCGCACCCGGTGCTCGCGACCTCGACCGACGGCGTCGGCACGAAGGTCGCCATCGCGCAGGCCCTGGACAAGCACGACACCATCGGCTTCGACCTGATCGGCATGTTGGTCGACGACCTGGTCGTCTGCGGCGCCGAGCCGCTGTTCGTCACCGACTACATCGCCACCGGCCGCGTCGTCCCGGAGCGGATCGCCGCGATCGTCTCCGGCATCGCCGACGCGTGCGTGGCTGCGGGCTGCTCGCTGGTGGGCGGCGAGACCGCCGAGCATCCCGGGCTGCTGGGCCCGGACGAGTACGACATCGCGGGCGCGACCACCGGCGTCGTCGAGCGCGCCTTGATCCTGGGCGCGCACCGGGTCGAGGTGGGCGACGCCGTGATCGCCATGGCGTCGTCGGGCCTGCACTCGAACGGCTACTCGCTGGTGCGCCACGTGCTGCTGAACCAGGCGGGGTGGGCGTTGGACCGGCACGTCGACGAGCTGGGCCGCACCCTCGGCGAGGAGCTGCTGGAGCCCACGAAGGTCTACGCCCTCGACGTGCTTGACCTGATCGCCAAGGCCGACGTCCACGCCATGAGCCACATCACCGGGGGAGGGCTGGCGAACAACCTGGCCCGCGTCATCCCCGACGGCATGACCGCCGTGCTGCAGCGCTCGTCGTGGACCCCTCCCGCGGTCTTCCAGCTGGTGCAGCAGGTGGGCGACCTTTCCCAGGCCGACGTCGACGCGACGTTGAACATGGGCGTCGGCATGGTCGCGATCCTGCCCCAGGACCAGGTCCCCGCGGCCCTCGCCGCGCTGGAGCTCCGCGGCGTGCCCAGCTGGGCGCTCGGCGAGATCGTCGCCTCCGAGGGCCCCGGCGCCGCCAGGCTGGCGTGACTCCCGCTGGTTGAGCCAGTCCCGCGCGCGGAGCGCCGGGACTGTGTCGAAACCAATGAGGGTGACCCGGAGTCTCGACGCACAACCCGCCGCTGTGTGCCCGATCGGGCACAGAACGGCCCGTTGCGCTGAACCTCCGGCTCGTGCCGGGTGGGTGAGCTATATGGTTGCGCGCATGGCTCGACGACGTCGTCTTCTCGGCCGGGCGCTGCTCGGCGCCCTGCTTCTCCTCGTGGTCGCTGCGGCGGCCGGCTACTGGTATGTGCGCCCCTTGTTGTTGACGGGGACGGGATACGCGGCGCACAACGCGTGCGCGCTGCTGCACATCGCGGGGCGCGAGGACGCGGCGTCGGACCTGCCGCCCAACCCGCTGGTTCCCTACCTTCGCACCGCGGTGCACGACGACGGCTCCGTCACCGCGTCGGTCCTCGGCCTGCTGGCGAGGCAGACCGCGTGGCACACCGAGGGCTTCGGCTGCACGATCGCCGCGGAGCGTCCCAGCCTGCCCGCGTCCGCGACGCCGATCCCGTCGTCGAACCCCATCGCGGAGGCCGCGACACCCGTCGATGTCTCGCCCGCGCTGGAGTCCGCCCTCGACGGGGCGTTCGTCGACGGTCTCGGCACGCGGGCCGTTGTGGTGGTCAAGGACGGCGAGCTGATCGCCGAGCGCTACGCCGACGGGTTCACCAAGGACACGCCGCAGCTGGGCTGGTCGATGGCCAAGTCCGTGACCAACCTGCTCGTGGGACGCCTGGCGGACCAGGGCGGGATCGACGTCGCCGACGCCGATCTGCGCGAGGACTGGGCGCGCGACGAGCGTCGCGACATCTCCGTCGATGACCTCCTGCGCATGCAGTCGGGGCTGGCCTGGGACGAGACCTACGACCTCGGCACCGCCATCACCAGGATGCTCTACCTCGACGGCGACATGGCCGCCTCTGCCGCGGCGCAGCCCCTCGAACACGCGCCGGGCACGTTCCAGCAGTACTCAAGCGGGTCGACCAACATCGTGTGCGACGCGCTGCTCGTCAGGACGCGGGAGAGCGCGAACCTGCCGCGCACGCAGCTGCTCGCGCCGCTCGGCATCTCCTCGGCGGTGTGGGAGGCGGACGCCTCTGGCGTGCCCGTCTGCTCGTCCTACCTGTGGGCGACGCCGCGCGACTGGGCGGCCATCGGCCAGTTCGCGCTCGACGACGGCGTCGTCGACGGGCAACGCCTGCTGCCCGAGGGCTGGATGGCGGAGGCCACCACCAACACCACGGCCGAGACCCGCGAGGACGAGAACTACGGCTCCGGCTGGTGGCTGAACCGCCAGGTCGACGGCGGCCTCGAGGTGCCCGGCCTCCCGGAGGATGCCTACTGGGCCTCTGGCCACGACGGCCAACGCGTGTTCGTGATCCCGTCGGAGGGCCTTGTCATCGCCCGGTTGGGCTTCAGCCCCGGCCTCGGCGGCAACCCGCTCGCCGACCTCGCCGTCGCCGTCGTCTCCGCCGCCCGCTGAGGTTACCGCGGCTGCTTCTGTCCGGTTTTCGGCGGGAATCGGGTTACTGCGGTTGCCAACGTCTCCAGAGGGACGGACGCAGCCGCGTTAGTCGTGAAATCGGCGTCCACCCGACGGAAGCACCCGCAGTAGCGCTCAGCCATCAACCCGCCCAGCCCAGTACGTCGGCTGACGGCTTTGGTGTGCGAACGCGATCAGAATGAGTTCCTCGCCGCGAACGAGGTAGACCACCCGGTACGGCGTCGAGCAGTTCCGCCTCCGCGAGCGGGTGAACACTGCGTGACGACGTCACGGCTGCAAGCTGTCCAGAAGCGCTCGGGTCCTGGCCCTGGTCTCCTCGAGCGGCACCAACTCGACGCGGCCGCCGAGGACGTCATCCAAGCGGGCGCCGATTTCGTCACGCCACTGGGCGTCGATCTGGGGTGCGGACGACGCGTCGGCCGGGTGCAGACTCGCGAGAAGGCGGTGCGCGACGACGGTGCGCTCGTCTAGGTCGAGCTCCAGGCCGGCCTGGTAGACGTCCTCAGCCCTCAGTGTCATGACCTGAGTCTGCGTCGAGACCTCCCGCGCCGGCCAGAGCTCCCGGTCTGGGCGCGCATGTCGGCGCTACGCGATCCCGAGGGCGCGGTCCAGGTGCGGGGCGCGGAACACGCCAGACGGGTCGACGCGGGACATGAGCGCGACGAAGTCCGGCACCCGGCGGTAGGCCGCGCGCTGGTCGAAGCCGTCGCCGTACAGCTTGCCCCAGTGCGCGCGTGGGGAGAACGGCGCGAGGGCCTCCTCGATCGCGGGGAGCAGACGCGCCACGTCGTCGGGGAGCTTCCGCCACGTGAAGTGGATGCCGAGGCGAGGGCCGCCCTCGCCGCCGCTGAGCCACAGGTCGTCGCCGGCGATGGTGCGGAACTCGCTGACGTGCAGCAGCGGGTCGATGCGGCCGGCGAGCCCACGCACTGCCCGCAGCGCGTCGGCGGCGTGGTGGCGGGGGACGAAGTACTCGGACTGGATCTCCTCTCCGGCGGCGCTGGGCTCGCGGTCGAAGCGGAAGTGAGCGAGGCGCGTCGCCCAAGGGCCGCGGGTGCCGATGGGGGTGAGGTTGTCGTCGGGGGAGCCGCCATCGGCGATGGCCCCGACGCGCGGGCCCTGCAGCGCGGCCCCGAACCGGTCGGCGGCGGGCTCCGCGTCGTCGTCCCTGCTCTTGAGCCACAGCGTAGAGAGGGTCGGCTCGTCCCAGCGCCCCAGCACGCTGACGCTGTAGGCCGCGCCTGTGACGTCGTCGAGGTCGTCGAGAAGGCGGTGCCAGGGGAGGTCGGTGTAGAGGTGCTGGGTGACGTCGTAGGTGGGTTCGACGGCGAACGTCAGGCGGGTCGTGATGCCCAGCGCGCCGAGCGCCACGACGCTGCCCTCGAAGTCGGGGTCACCGGCTCGCACCCAGGTGAGCTCGCCACCCGCGCCGATCCGCTCTACCCCGCGCACGGCGGTGGCCAGGACGCCGTTGCCGTCGCCGGAGCCGTGTGTGCCCGTCGACGTCGCGCCAGC
>CAYVWO010000115.1:919-7733 GCA_964455495.1 uncultured Tessaracoccus sp. | reverse complement strand
GCCTCCCGCCCCAGAGACCACCATTACCGCTGGAGGCGGCGCCTCCAAGGAGACCCAAGCGCCAGAGGAGAGCGAGAAACCCACCGATGCGCCTGCAGCGGACCGCGACTTCGCCGTAACCATCGACGGCTCCGACAAGACGAAGGACTACGAGGGGAAGCCCGCACTCGTCGTCAACTTCACGTTCACGAACAACTCAGACGAAGCCGCCAACTTCATGTTCGCAGCCCAAACCAAGGCGTTCCAGGACGGGATCGAACTCGAGACCGCGATCGTCATTGACGACAAGAAGTACGACGCCGACAACTCGATGAAGGACATCAAGCCCGGAAAGTCACTCGAGGTTCAGCAGGCCTTCCTACTCGACGGCGAGGACGACGTCGAGATCACCGTCACCGAGCTCATCAGCTTCGACGACACGCCCCTCGCAAGTGCCACCATCTCGGTCAAGTAGCCGACAACGGCTCCTACCAGCCCACGGGGTGTGCTGAGCCGAACCAATCGGCTCAGCACACCGCACGCCAGGCTTGCCGACTTCACTCGCTCTCGAGGCCCACGCGGAGCGCACCAACTTGCTCCGCAAGGAGCCCCGCCTGACTCCGAGCGAGCCTGGCGATCTGCGTCGACAGCGTCGCCACCCCCCTCGCGTCGAGCGCCTCAAGCAGCCGGCTCACAGATCGGGGCTGCCATGACGCCGCGAGCTGGCGGCCAGCTCTGTAAGGGCCAACCAGCATGTCGTCGTAGTCCCACCTCTGGCCGGCCGCATCGTCGGACCAGAGAGCGTCTCCATCGGGGCCGTGATAGGTGGCCCTCAGCAAAGAGCCCAAGTCGCGTGCGTCCTTCAGCGTGGTGCCGCGGCGGTAGCTCCAGGCGACCAGCTTCAGCCCGATCATGGAACTCAGTGCGGGTATCTTGACCTGGGTCTCTCCGACCTGCACGAGGTCCGCAGTCTCCACCGCCTCCGCCATTCCGGTGACATCCAGCGTGACGCCTTCCACGATCTCGACGACTCCATCGGGAGCGACCTCGGGGCCGTACGGGATCACGTCGACCTCGAAGCCGTCCACGCTGAACCGGATACCCAGACCGTTGGGGCCGTCGAGTTGCTTCAGCCGTTCCCGGTACTCCGCGAGCGACGGGACCAAGATCGCGATGTCGACGTCGAGCGACTGGGCGACCTCCGGAAGACCCGCAACGTTGCGCACGCGGTAGTCCCGAGCGAATGACCCGACCAGCGTGAAGTCCGGCACAAGGCCGTTGAGTACGGTGAGAAGCCGCTCGGGGAACTCCGGGAAGGGCGCAATCACTCCGCCCACCCCCATCCGAAGCGCTTCGCCAACCCCCTAGCCGCATCCACCTCCCGCGGATCAGCGTCCGTCAACGCGTCGGCATAGGCAAGGAGCGGCGGCACGAACCTCGCCTCACCTAGCAGATCACCGGACCAGAATCGTTCGCGAAGGACGACGGACGCCTCCCCATCGCGGGAGAGGCGGGCTTCACGTCGTATCTCCTGCCACGGAGGGAGCCCGTAGACGACGGCCCGATCGGGCCGCAGGTCGGCGCCGAGTTCGGCGAGCGCGGCGCCCCCGCCAATCACTCCTGCAGCCGCGTCACGCCAGTGCCGAATCCACCATGCCGCTCCCGGACCACGCACTTCGAGCTCGCGGAGACGCGGCCGCAGGTCCCGGACATAGCCATCGACCCAATCCTTTGCCAAGCGATCCTCATCGATCAGCACGCGCTTCTCCGCCTCCCCGAACACGTGCCCCCGCAGGCGCAGGTCCGCCAAGACGTTCGTCACCGTGCCTTTCGATACCTGGGCCAGGGCTGCCAGCCTCTCGTGGCTGGCCGCGATCGACCCGCGAGCCACGAGCAGCACGAAGGCGACCTTGAGCCCTGCCGGACTAGTCGAGGCTGGCCGAGCCCTAGTTCCGGACTCGAGAGTCACCCGCGGCTTCCGCCCCTCAATCTGGACGCGAAAGCCCGGAAAGCTGAGGAAAGCGTTGCCCCCGCTGTCGACGTAGTTGACCCCCAGCGCACGGTACTGGTCGCCTCTCGCCCGCGGGATCGCGGGCAGCGCCAGAATGGCGTCGGCCGGGCGCGAGTCGAGCCAGCGCGCCGCTTCAGCGGGGCTCAGGGGCTGAGACCGCCGCTTGAGGTCTACCTCCGCTCGCACCGGCCCGCGCCGCGTCGGCACCGTGGCAACGAGCACCGGCTCGCCCTCCGTCTCCACGCCGAGTTCCCGGAGGACCTCCGCGATCGCTTCGGTCAATAGATCCATGAGGTCAATACTACTGACCTCTTAGCTGCTCTGACCAGAGCTTGGGGTTGAGGTGATCACTAACGGCAGACCCACGGAGGACGCGGCTCCGGATCAAGCTCACTGGCTCCCCGGGTAGGAGTCGAACCTACTGCGCTAATCCTGATTCAAAGTCAGGCGGGCCCTGCCGAAAGACCAACCGGGGACTGGCCCCGCAGGGCCGCGCAACAGTCTATACAGCCGGACCGATGCGCGCCGCCACCGCCGATCGTTACGGCGGTCCATGAGCGGCGGGTCGCACGGAGACCAGAGTTTTGTCCCTGGGATGTAACTCTCGTCCGTCGAGCGGCAACTATGGGGGTGTAGGTGCGGTTCGAGACGAGTCGGTGCACGAGAACAGCGGAGCGGCGCGTGAAGGATGATGCGGTGGAGTACAGCGCGTTGTTCCGCGCGCGCTACGTCGATGTACTTCGCTTCATCGAACGTCGGGTGGCCAGTCCGGAGGACGCCGCGGAGCTGGCGGCTGACGTGTTCCGGATCGCGTGGCAACGATTCGAGCCAGGCGAGGCCAGCCGAGCCTGGTTGTTCGGTATCGCTCGCAATGTGGTCCTCGATCACTACCGCAAGACCGGCCGACGGATGGCGGCAACCCGCCGCTACGAGGCCGAGTTCGCGGTGCAGCTCGGCTCTCCACAGGAGGTGGACGGTGATCATCCGGTGCTCGACGCGCTCGCTCGCCTTCCCGAGCACATGCAGGAGATCCTCAGGCTCCGGTACTGGGATGGCCTAGAGGTCGCGGAGATCGCTCAGGTGCTGGGAGCCACTCAGACCAGCGTTCGTGTGCGGCTGCATCGGGCGAGGGCACGTATCAAGCCGCTTGTATCTAGCCACGTAAAGGAAGGAGGAAGGTGATGGATGAGATTGCTGCGATGCTCGCGCAGGCCGACACGGCACGAACTGCTCCCGATGCACCCGTGCCCCCAGAGGCCGACGCCTTGCTCCGCGAGATTCTCGCGACTCCTCGCCGCCCAGAGAACCAGCATCGGAAAGCAGACCGTGTGCCCGCGAGTCACTGGCCCAAGCACCTGACGCTACTGGCCGGTGCCGGAACAATCGTTCTGATCGTAGGGCTCCTCATCTTCAACATCTGGAAGCCAGCTGAGAACCCCGGGACCTTCACTATCTCGCACTCGGCGCCGCCGACCGCCGACTACCCCTGGTACGCCACCGAGGACGACTTGATCGCCGCCTCCGATGCGATCCTTCGTGGTGAAGTGTTGGATGAGCGGGAAGAACAGCTCGACGGGCTCGACTACACCGTTGTCACCGTGAAGGTCGACACGGTCGCCGAAGGACCCCTGAAGCCCGACGAGCAGGTTGACGTGAAATATCCGTCCCTAACCGAGCCCGTCCCAGTTGGACTTGGACCCGGCGATCACGTCGTCTTGTTCCTGGCGCTCTTTCCAGGCGCGCCCGCCTCCCTCGTAAGCCCGGCGCAGGGAAGCTACTTCCTCGCCGAGGACAACACTATTCAGACCTCCGCGGAAAACCCGATCCGGCTCTCCGAAAACCTCTTGGCCCAGCTGGGGGTGATCGGCTGACCCGAGGAGGCGGAGGAACACAATGCCCAAAACCACATCGCTTGAGGAAGGCCAAGCTGGCGCCCCGCTGGCCACCCTCGCGCAAGGAAAGTACAATGAACAAGTCAAAGCTGATTCTGCTCTTCACGACACTAGCGCTGGCGCTGTCGATGCAACTTGGGGGTGTAACCTCCGGCGCGCAGCCACCTGACCCCGATGACACGACGGTCTTCGCGGACCCAACACCTGAAGCCGACAGGATGGTGTTGGAGACCATTGGCCCGCTGAGGGACGCTCTCGACACCGACCCTGGCTTCGGAGGAATCTGGGTCGACGACGATCACGCGGTTCACGTCGTGATGACCACCGACCGTTTGAGCGCCGCCGAGGCAGCAGCGCAGGAAGCATTCGGCGACGAACCACCGGTGCCCATCGAGATCGATCAGGGAGACAAGACCTACGAGGAACTGGTCGCCCAGCGCGACGAGATCACGGAGCTTCGACGCCCCCTCCTCGATCAAGGGATCAACATCACGACGTGGGGACCCGACGAGGAACTCAACGCGGTCTATGTGAAGGTCGTCGACCTCACAGAGGACGATGAGCAGACGATCCACGAAGCCCTCGGAGATGACGTCGTTGTGCTAGTGGAAGATGGGCCAGGGGGGCCTTCTGAGATCAGGGCGGACTTGTCCACAGATGTGGTGGTACGCGGGAAATCGAGGGTGCGGTTTGACACTGTACGGAGCGAGGAAAGGAGATCAGACGATGGTGCAGGTGCGTTGCTTCGGCGCGGGGGACCCGCTCTACGAGGCGTATCACGACGAGGAGTGGGGGCGCCCCGTCGCGGATTCCCCGGACGAGAGGGAGCTGTTCGAGCGCGTGTGCCTCGAGGGTTTCCAGGCGGGGCTGAGCTGGATCACGGTGTTACGCAAGCGCGAGGCCTTCCGCGCGGCGTTCGCGGATTTCGACCCCGCCGCGGTCGCGGAGTTCGGGGACGACGACGTCACGCGCCTGATGGCGGACGCGGGCATCGTGCGGAACCGGCTGAAGATCGAGGCCACCGTCACGAACGCGCGGGCGCTCCTCGCGCTGCACGACGAGGGCGAGCGGCTGGCGGACCTGGTCGCGCTGCACACGCCGGCGGCGCGGGAGCGGCCTCCGCTGAGCTTCGCCGACGTGCCTGCCCAGACGGCCGAGTCGCTTGCGCTCAGCAAGGCCTTGAAGAAGCGCGGGTTCCGCTTCGTCGGCCCGACGACGATGTACGCGCTGCTGCAGGCCGTCGGCGCGGTCGACGACCACATCCAGGGCTGTTGGCTCGCACGTCAAGCCCGACAAGAAGCGCTCGAAGCGAATGCCCGAGTTCATTCTTGAAGGGCATCTGGATGATCTCGCTGACCCAGAGGTCATCCGCGACGCCCAACGCTGATCACTCCTCTCGGCGACGTGTCACAATGGCGGGGTGTCGACCCGCCAACCCGCCGCCCGTGCCCGTCGGCCGCGGACCCGGATGTCGGCCGCGGAGCGCAGGGAGCAGCTCCTCGTCATCGCGCGCGAGCTGTTCGCCGAGCGCGGCTTCGAGGGTACCTCGGTGGAGGAGATCGCCGCGCGGGCCGGGGTGTCGAAGCCGGTGGTCTACGAGCACTTCGGCGGCAAGGAGGGCGCCTACGCCGTCGTCGTCGACCGCGAGACGCGGACGCTGCACTCGGCCATCCGCAACGCGCTGACGACGCCAGGGGCAGGCTCGCGGGAACTCCTTGAGCGCGGGGCCATGGCGCTCCTGGAGTACATCGAGCGGTGCCCCGACGGGTTCCGGATCCTGTCGCGCGACCCGTCGACGGGGCAAACGCCCGGCCAGCCCGCGGGGTCGTTCGCGTCGATCCTGAGCGACATCGCCGTCCAGGTCGAGGACCTGCTCGCCGCGGAGTTCGCGAAGAACGGCCTCGACCCGCAGTTCGCCGGGCTCTACGCCCAGGCCCTCGTCGGCCTGGTCGCGCAGACCGGGCAGCAGTGGTTGGACAAGAACCGGGAGCCGTCGCGCGAGGTCGTCGCGAAGCACCTGATCAACCTCGCCTGGAACGGCATGGCGAACCTCAAGCCCGAGCCGCGACTCGTGACCGAACACATCGACCGCCGCGCCGCCGGCCGCTGATTGAGCCAGGCGCGGATCGGTGGATCCGGGCTGAGTCAGGGGCGCCGCTGGGCCGTCCTTCTGGGACGAGAACGCCGGCAATCACGGACCAGCCGGATCCGCGCGCCAGGACCCTGACATCAGCAGTCCCGCGCGTCGTCGACGCCCGTCAGCAGGCGGCGCAGGTGCGCGACCAGGTCGTCGCGGTCGGCGTCGGCCCAGCCGTCGAGCAGGTCGGCCTCGACCCGCAGCAGGGAGGCGAGGGCCGCGTCGACGAGCGCGAGCCCCTCCCCCGTCAGCGCGACCTGCGCGCCGCGGCGGTCGTGCGGGTCGGCGTCCCTGGTCACGGCGCCGCGGGCGACGAGCCGGTTGATGCGGTTGGTCATCGTGCCGGAGGTCACGTGCGTCTCGCGCAGGAGCTGCCCCGGCGAGAGGCGATGCGGGGCCCCCGAACGCCGGAGCGCCGCGAGCACGTCGAACTCCCAGGCCTCGAGGTCGTGCGCGCTGAAGGCGCGCTTGCGGCGCTCGTCGAGGATGCCTGCCAACCGGTCGATGCGCGACCACACCTGCATCGGCTCGACCGCCAGGTCGGGGCGCTCGCGGCGCCACGCCTCGACGACGCCGTCGACCTCGTCGCTCCCCGGAGTACCTGCGCTCACGGGATCACCTGCGCGCCCGCCACCGGGCCGTAGGCGCGTCGGACCGCGCGCACCCCGCTGAACAGGCCAAGGGTCTCGGCCAGCTCGGCTCCGTGGGCCGCGGACGCGGCGAGGAACGCGACGGTGGGCCCCGAGCCACTCACCACCGCGCCGAGGGCGCCCGCCTCGCGCCCGATCCGCAGCG
>CAYVWO010000115.1:0-909 GCA_964455495.1 uncultured Tessaracoccus sp. | reverse complement strand
AAGATCGTCGGGGATGTCGGTAGGGCGCGCCGAGCTCAGCCGGTCGAACTCGTGGAAGACGGCGGGCGTCGACAGGCCGGTGTGCGACAGCGCGAACGTCCAGTGATAGGTGCCGCTGGTCATCAGCGACGTCAGCAGCTCGCCGCGGCCGGTGCCGATCGCGGTTCCTCCCAGCAGCATGAAGGGGACGTCGGAGCCCAGCTGCGCCGCCAGCGGGTGCAGGTCGTCGCGCGACGCGCCGGTCCCCCACAGCGCGTTGCAGGCCACGAGCGACGCGGCCGCATCGGCCGACCCA
Source organism: uncultured Tessaracoccus sp. (assembly GCA_964455495.1). Lineage (GTDB taxonomy): Bacteria > Actinomycetota > Actinomycetes > Propionibacteriales > Propionibacteriaceae > Arachnia. Next base: position 614 of record CAYVWO010000115.1, on the reverse strand, counting down.
CCGGCCATACCTCCCGCGACCGGGATCCGCTTGCGCACGCTCAACCGGACGCCGACGTCGTCGCGCCCGGCGTGCGCGGCCAGGAGCCGCGCCGCCCGGATGGCGAGGTTCGACTCATCCGTGGGCAGGAAGGCGGAGCCCTCGCCCTGGACCGACATCGCGAAGACCCCGGCGGGCGCCGCCTCCGCCGTCACGTCGTCGCCAAGGCTCACCGCCTGGAAGACCGTGCCCAGCTCGTGGTAGCCCTGGGGATCGGCCGCGCCGACCCGCAGGGCGAGGTTCACCTTCGCGGGCACCCGCACCCGCACCACACTGGTCACGCCCCTGACGCTACCGTCCCGGAGGCAGCTGGGCAGCAACGGCCGCGAAGGCCGCGACGTCGAGGGTCTCGCCACGCGCCTGGGGGTCGTGCCCGGCCCGCTCGATGGCGTCGGCGGCCGCCGCGGCGGAACCGAACAGCGGCGAGAGCGCCGCGCGCAGCATCTTGCGCCGTTGACCGAACGCGGCGTCGATCACCCGGAATGTCGCCTCGCGAGACACGAGAGCAGGATCGGGCGCGCCGTCGGTCCCTGCAGGAGGCGGCAACTCGATGCGGGGCGGGTCGCGGCGCTCGA
>CAYVWO010000114.1:0-7739 GCA_964455495.1 uncultured Tessaracoccus sp. | reverse complement strand
GATGGTTCGGCTGCCGGAGTTCCTGATTCCAGAGCCCGACGAGGTGGCCCAGATCGTCACCGAGCAGGTGGGCGGCACGGCGCTGTTCGCGGGCCGGTTCCGCGAGTGCGCCGCGCGCGCCCTCCTGCTGCCGCGGCCGAACCCGGGCAAACGCGCCCCTCTCTGGCAGCAGCGCCAGCGCTCCGCCCAGCTGCTGGAGGTCGCGCGCCACCATCCACGGTTCCCGATCGTGCTGGAGACGGTGCGCGAGGTGACGCAGGACGTCTACGACGTGCCCGGGCTCGTCCAACTAGCCGGCGCGCTCCGCTCCGGCGGGGTACGCCTCGTCGAGGTGGTCACCGAGCAGCCCAGCCCGTTCGCCGCCACCCTCCTGTTCCGCTACTCCGGGGCTTTCCTCTACGACGGCGACACCCCGCTCGCCGAGCGCCGCGCCGCGCTGCTCTCCCTCGACCCGGAGCTGCTGGCCGCCGCGCTGGGGACCCTCGACCTGCGCGAGCTGCTCGACCCGGACATCGTCGAGGAGGTCGCCGCCGAGCTGCAGCACAGGGCGCCCTCGCGCCGCGCGACGACGGTCGACGCGCTCTCCGACCTCCCGCGCATCCTCGGCCCCATCCCGCTCAGCGGCTTGTCGGAGCGAGTTGAAGGACTGAACCTCGACGACGCGATCCCCGCCCTGGGCGGGCGCGCCGCCGTCGTCCAGCTGGCGGGCGAGGCCCACCTCGTCGCCTCTGCCGACCTCGGCCTCCTCCGCGACGCGCTCGGCATCCCGGTCCCGCCCGGCCACTCGGGCGCGCTCCCGGCGGAGGGCCGCGACCCCCTCACGCAGCTGGTCGCGCGGTTCGCCCGCACGCACGGGCCCTTCGCGGCCGCCGAGGCGGCCGCGGCCTTCGGGCTTGGCGTGGCCACCGTCGGCCTCGTCCTGGAGCAGGAGACCTCCGCGCGCCGGCTGATGACCGGGCGGTTCACGCCGGGCCGGGCCGAGCCCGAGTTCGTCGACCCCGAGGTCCTCCGGCGCCTCCGCTCACGCTCGCTGGCGCGCGCCCGGGCCCAGCTGCAGCCGGTCTCCGCGACGGGGTACGCGCGGTTCCTCGCCGCGTCGCACCAGCTCGACGACCGGCCGGAGTCCACCCCCGACGAGGTGCTGCTCGCGCTCCAGGGCCTCGCCGGCGCCGCGCTGCCGGCGTCCGCCTGGGAGACGCACGTGCTCCCCGCGCGCCTGCGGCGCTACTCCCCCGCGCACCTCGACGCGCTGCTCGCCGAGGGCGAGGCGGTCATCCGGGTGCGCGGATCCGCGGGCCCGAACGACCCGCTGATCGCGATCGTCCCCGCCGACGACCTCGACCTGGTCGCCCCGCTAACCGAGCCCCCGGGCGAGGAGTCCCAGCGCGTGGCCGCCGCGCTGGCCGAGGGCGACGGCACGTATCCCTCCTGGGTTGCCACCCGCGAGGGCGTTGGCCCCGACACGGGCGGCGTCTCAGCTGTCGACGAGTGGTGGCGCGCCGCGGAAGAGGGGGCCATCGCTCCCGCATCCATGGCTCCCGTCCGCGCCCGCGTCGGGGGCGCCACCCGCGGAGCACACAAGGCGTCGCGCCCTTCGCCTCGAAGACGCGCGCGCCTACCGCGGCTCGGCCGGATGCCGCTGGCCCCCGGGGCGCCGCCGTCGGCCACCGGACGGTGGTACCGCGTCCGCGACCCGCAGCCCTCCCCCGCCGACGCGGCGCTCGCGCTTACCTCCTCCTGGCTCGCGCGCCTCGGAGTGGTCACGCGCGGAGGGGTGATGGCGGATGGCGTGCCCGGTGGCTTCACGGCCGCGTACCGCCTGCTCGCGCAGCTCGAGTCCGCGGGCAAGCTCATCCGCGGCTATCTCGTCGAGGGGCTGGGAGGCGCGCAGTTCAGCACGCAGGAGACCGTCGGCGAGCTGCGCGGCTTCGCCGACTCCCCGGACCAGGGCGAGTGGCCCTCCGGCGCCAGCACCCCCGCGCCGCTCGTGCTCGCCGCGCTCGACCCCGCCAACCCGTACGGCAGCGTCCTGCCCTGGCCCGAACATCCGACGGCGCGGCCGTCGCGCTCCGCGGGCGCCCTCGTCGTCCTCGCCGACGGCGTGTGTCTGGCGCACCTCACCCGCGGCGGCCGGGTGCTCACCCTGTTCGGCGAGACGGACCGAGAGGAACGCGCCGCGCTCACCGTCCGGGCGCTACAGGACGCCGTCACCGAAGGCCGGATGTCGCGGCTGCGCGTCGAGGAGATCGACGGCGCCCGCCCGGGCGCCAGCGGGCTCGAGGCTGCGCTGCTGGCCGCCGGGGCCAGGCTGACTCCTCAGGGCATCTCGGTCGAGGCGCCCCGCGCCTGAGCCGGCCCCGTTTCGTGCCGGTTGAGCACCTCGTCTGGTGGTGCCCTCGTGCCGGGACTAGGGTTTCTTCGACGACACCGTCGACGAAGCGAGAGCGGGTGGCCTAGTGGCAGCGACCATGCAGGACGTGGCTCGGCTTGCCGGCGTCTCCGTGAAGACGGTCTCGAACGTCGTAAACGACTACAAGCACGTCTCGGCCCCCATGCGGAGGCGCGTGCAGGACGCCATCGACAAGCTCGGCTACGAGGTCAACGTCAGCGCCAGGAACCTGCGCACCGGCCGGACCGGGCTCATCACGCTCGCGCTGCCGGAGCTCCGGCTGCCGTACTTCGCCGAGCTCGCCGGGTCGGTCATCGCGGAGGCCGAGAAGGCCGGCCTGCGGGTGCTCGTCGAGCAGACCAACGGCAGTCGCGACCGAGAGCTAGAGCTGCTCCAGGGTGGGCTGAACCGGATGGTCGACGGCGTGATCTTCTCGCCGCTGGCCCTCGGCCCGGACGACCTCGCCGCCTTCAGCGTGCGATTCCCGCTGGTGCTCCTCGGCGAACGCGTGTTCGGCTCCCCCAACGACCACGTGACGATGAGCAACGTGGCGGCGGCGCAGGCGGCCACGAAACACCTGATCGACGCAGGCTGCCGGAGGATCGCGATGATCGGCTCGCACCGGGAAGAGGTCGTCGGCTCCGCCGTCCTCCGCGAGCGAGGATACCGCGCGGCCCTCGCGGAGGCCGGGCTTCCCGTGGACGAGGAGCTGATCATCGAGACCCGCCCCTGGCAGCGGACGACGGGCGCGAGGCTCACCGACCAGCTGCTCCGCGACGGCCTCGAGATCGACGGCATCTTCGCGGCCAACGACTCGTTGGCGCTCGGCGTCCTGCACAGCCTGAACGTCCACCGCGTGGCGGTTCCGGACGCCGTCGCCGTCATCGGGTTCGACGACGTCGAGGACGCGTCGTTCGCGCACCCCACCCTCAGCACCGTCTGCCCGGGCCGCGAGCAGATCTCGCGGGAGGCCGTGCGGCTCCTTCGGGTGCGAATCGCGGAATCGGCCGCCACCCCGCCGGTGGACCGGTCGCCCGCGCAGACCATCTACGCCGACTTCCGGATCATGCAGAGAGAGTCCTCAGACCGCCGATAGCCGGCCCGAGGACTCTCACGAGAGGTCGCGCGACCTTCCCGCCTACTGACCGCCGAGGCCCGTCGTGGCGACGGCCTTGATGATCTGGCGCTGGAACAGCATGAACACGACGATCAGCGGCAGCGACGCCACGAGCGCGGCGGCCATCGTCTGGGCGTAGATCACGCCGTAGGCGTCCTTGACCGTCGCGAGGCCGACGGGCAGGGTCATCAGGTCGGGGTCGTTGGTGACGATGAACGGCCACATGAAGTTGTTCCACGCCCCGATGAACACGAAGATCGCGACGGCGGACACGATGGGCCGCGAGATCGGGATCACGATCGCGGAGAAGATCCGCCACTGGCTGGCGCCGTCGACCCGCGCCGCGTCCTCGATCTCCTGCGGGATGGCGTCGAAGAACTTCTTGAAGATGAACACCATCGTGGGGGCCACGAGCTGCGGCAGGATCACGCCGGCGAACGTGTCGACGGCGTTGAGCAGCACCATCTGCTTGAACAGCGGCACGATCAGGATCTGCGTGGGGATCATGATCAGCGCGATGGTGCCGGCGAACATCCAGTCGCGGCCGCGGAAGCTCGTCCGGGAAAACGCGTATCCGGCGAGGGCGCAGACGCTGACGCCGACGACCGTGACGATGCTGGCGATGACGAACGTGTTCCCCATCCACAGCAGGACGTCTCCGCGAGAGAGGACCGTGCGGAACTGCTCGAGGGTGAACCCGTCGGCCGGGATCCACTCGAGCGGGAGCCGCTGGGCCTGGAGTTCGGTCTTGAAGGCGGTGACGACCGCCCACAGGAACGGCACCAACCAGGTGATGGCGAGCAGGGCGAGCACGCCACCCGCGATGAGGCGGGCGGCCTTCGAGTTGCCGAGGGCGAGCGTCCGGGCCCGCTTGAGTTCTGCGGAATGGGTGGCCCTAGACATTGCGGTTCCTCCTGCGGATGATGAGCTGCAACACGATCGTGATGACGATGATCAGCGCGAAATAGACGTAGCTGATGGCCGAGGCGTAGCCGACCCGGTAGTCGGTGAAGCCCGTGTCGTACACGTACTGCAGGATGGGCCGGGTCGAGCCCTGCGGGCCGGGGCCGCCGTTGAACGCGATGAACATCTGGTCGAAGACCTTCAGCGAGGCGATGACCTGAAGCACCACGACCAGCGTCGTCGTGCCGTTCAGCTGCGGCAGCGTGATCGACCACAGCCGACGCCAGGGGCCGGCGCCGTCGATGGAGGCGGCCTCGTACAGGTGGTCCGGGATTGCCTGCAGCGCGGACAGGTAGAGCAGGAAGTTGAAGCCCACCGTCCACCAGAGGGTCAGGATGACCATGGCCCACATCGCGATGCCCGGTTGGGTCAGCCACTGCGGCCCCGCGATGCCGACGGCCTCGAGGGCGTTGTTGATCAGGCCGAGCTGCGGCTGGAACAGCCACACCCAGATCTGGACGACGACGGCGACCGGCAGCAGGTAGGGCGCGAAGAACGCGAACCGCCACAGCCACTGGCCGGGCATGCCCGTCTGCACCAGAAGCGCCATGACGAGCGCGACGATCACGAGCGGCACCGTGCTCAGCAGCGTGAACAGGAGCGTGTTGCCCATCGTCTGCCACATGACCGGGTCGGAGAACGCCTTGACGTAGTTGTCGAGGCCGACGAAGCCGCCGCGTCCCATGAGCGACTGGCTCGTGAACGAGAGCCCGATGCCGTAGAGCGTCGGGACGATCAGGAAGGCAAGGACAAGCAACGCGAACGGCGCCACGAACGGCCAGCCGCTCCCGGTGCGGGAGATCTTGCGGGAATTCGCTGTAGTAGTCATGGCTCGCCTCACGCGGGGGGTTGGGTCTGGAGGGCGGCGTTCAGGATGTCCTTCAGCTCCATGGCCGTCTTGCCCGGGTCGGCCGAGTTGAGCCAGGCCTCCTGGATCGGGACGCCGAAGGTGCCTTGGAAGGTGGAGCCGGAGCCCGTGAACCAGGCCTGCGGGTCGAAGACCGGGTTCTCCATCGCGTCGGCGTAGTCGGACTGCGGCCGGATCGCCTGGTACTCGGGCGAGTTGACGACGTCCTTGAACGCGGGGATGTGCCCGCCCTGGGCCCAGTCGAGCGAGTTCTGCAGCATGCCGGCGGCGATGCGGTAGGCGGCCTCGCGGCGCTCCTCGTCGACGACGGACTGGTGCGGCAGCACGAACGAGTGCGCGTCGCCGTAGGTGCCAGGACGGTCGAAGATCTGGGGGCAGGACATGGCGCCAAGAGGGAGTTCCGCGGCCTTGAAGGTCGCCACCTCCCAGTTGCCGTTCCAGTTCAGCCCGGAGCGCTGGTTCGAGAACGACGCCAGTGAGCTGCCGTAGTCCTGGTTGCGCAACGCTATGGAGTCGTCGAGCCACGACTGCACGAACTTGATGACCTCGGCGGCCGCGTCGGTGTCGAACACGGCCTGCTCGCCGGGGGTGAGGATGATGTTCGCGCCGGTCTGGTGGTAGAGGCCCCAGAACATGCGCGACATCTGCGCCCCGTCGGAGGTGTAGCCGTAGCTGATCCCCTGTTGGCCTGTCACCTTGGCGACCTCGCGGCCCACCTCCACGTACCCGTCGGGTGAGTCGACGCCGACGAGCCTTCCGTTGCCGTCGAGGACGCCAGCCTGGTCGCAGATGTCGGTGTTGAAGAACTGCACGAAGGCGTGGAAGTCGAGCGGCAGCGCGTACATCTTGTCGCCGACGAAGGCCCGCTCCCACAAGGCGGGCTGGAACTTGTCCTCGGTGATGCCCATGCTCGCGAGCCGGTCGATGTCCCATGGGTCGAGCAGGCCACCGGGAGCGTAGCCGAAGACCCTAGTCAGATGCATGACGGCGAGGTCGGGGGCTCGGCCACCCACCGACGCCATCGTCAGCTTCGTGTAGTAGGGCCCGCCCCAGGTGAGGACGACGGGATTGATCTGGTACTGGGGCAGGCTGTCCTGCACGGTCTGGATCATGCTCTGGAAGACGCCTCCGTCGCCTCCCGTGAACAGGTGCCAAAGCTGGACCGGCACGCGCCCGTCGGCCGCGCCTGTGGCGCACGCCGAGAGGGCGCTGGCCGCCCCGATGGCCCCGGCCCCTTGGATCAGCCGACGCCGGCTGAATCTGGATGAAATGGGTGTCATTACGGATGACCTCCTCCGTTGGTGGTCTTGCTCCAGGACACTAGGTCAGATTTACATCGATGTCAACGAAATGGTGTTAGTGTGAATTGGCCGCATCGGGGCGGCCTCAACCGAAACACCCCTCAGGAGCAGCATCGTGAGCGAAGCCAGAATCACGTTCAACCCGGACTTCATCGTGGGGCCCGTCCGCCGTCGCACCTTCGGCTCTTTCGTCGAGCACCTGGGGCGCTGCGTCTACACCGGCATCTACGAGCCGGGGCATCCGAGCGCCGACGAGAACGGCTTCCGCGCCGACGTCCTCGAGCTGGTCAAGGAGCTGGGCGTCGGCACCGTCCGCTACCCCGGCGGCAACTTCGTCTCCGGCTACCGCTGGGAGGACGGCGTCGGCCCCGTCGAGAACCGCCCCCGGCGCCTCGACCTCGCCTGGCACTCCACCGAGCCGAACACCTTCGGCACCGACGAGTTCATGGCCTGGTGCAAGAAGGCCGACATCGAGCCGATGATGGCCATCAACCTCGGCACCCGCGGCATCGCCGAGTCGCTCGACATCCTCGAGTACTGCAACATTCCCGGCGGCACCGCGCTCTCCGACCAGCGCCGCGCCAACGGCGCCGAGGAACCCTATCGCGTGAAGATGTGGTGCCTCGGCAACGAGATGGATGGGCCGTGGCAGACCGGGCACATGAACGCCCACGAGTACGGCAGGATCGCCACCCGCACGGCCGCGGCCATGCGCATGGTCGACCCCGACCTCGAGCTCGTCGCCTGCGGCTCCTCCAACACCCTGATGCCCACGTTCGGCTCCTGGGAGCACACCGTGCTGACCGAGGCGTACGACGTCGTCGACTTCATCTCGGCGCACGTCTACTACTACGAGGACGAAGGCGACCTCGGCTCGTTCCTGGCCTCCGCCGTCAACATGGATCACTTCATCGACGGCGTGGTGGCGACGGCGGACGCCGTGCGCACCGCCGGCCGCCACGAGAAGCGGATCAACATCTCGTTCGACGAGTGGAACGTCTGGTACCAGCAGCGCGTCGAGTCCAAGAACCCTGAGGGCGACGACTGGCCCGTCGCGCCGCGGCTGCTCGAGGACCGGTACAACGTCGCGGACGCCGTCGT
>CAYVWO010000113.1:6879-7763 GCA_964455495.1 uncultured Tessaracoccus sp. | reverse complement strand
CGACCCAGATCAGGACGCGCCCCTTGGGCTGGGTTGGGTGGTCGGGTGCGGAGCCTTTCGACGCAGTCGCGGTCGACTTCGTCGACGCGCCCGGCTCAAGGAGCGTAGAACGTGCCGTCCGGGAGGCGAACCTCGGGATCTCGCGGCGGGCGTCGACGCCGGCGGCCCAGCGGAGCGCGAGTCCGAGGCCGGGGGCCTTGCCGACGGTGTTGATCAGCGCGCCGAGGCCCGGCACCGTCGTGATCATGCGGCCCCAGCGCGGCAGCCAGCCCAGCGCGTAGTGGTTGCGGGGGCGCAGCCGCCCCTTGTAGCGCTCGTGCGTGACGCGGGCCTTGTAGGCGGCCATGTCGATGCCGGTGGGGCAATCGCGGGCGCAGCCCTTGCAGGACAGGCAGAGGTCGAGGGCGGCGTTCACCTCCGGCGAGCGCCAGCCCTGGGTGATCAGCGACCCGTTGACCATCTCCTGCAGCGCGCGGGCCCGGCCTCGGGTCGAGTCCTTCTCGTCGCGCGTTGCCTGGAAGCTGGGGCACATCACGCCTCCGGACGCGGTCGAGTTCGCCAGGCACTTCCCGACCCCGCTGCACTGGTGCACGGCCTCGACGAACTCGGCGTCCGTGCTCGACAAAGGGGATCGGCTGGCGGCGACCATGCGCAGGTTCGCCTCGACCGGGTCCGGGTCGACGAGCACGCCCGGGTTCAGCAGGCCCCTGGGATCGAAGATGGCCTTGACGGCGCCGAAGAGCCGCAGCGCGTCGGCGGAGTACATGTGGGGGAGCAGCGCGGAGCGGGCGCGGCCGTCGCCGTGCTCGCCGGACATCGAGCCGCCGAACCTGGCGACGAGGCGCGCGGCGTCCTCGACGAACGCCTTGTAGCGCGCGGCCCCG
>CAYVWO010000113.1:3409-6869 GCA_964455495.1 uncultured Tessaracoccus sp. | reverse complement strand
CAGTGCACGCAGCCGTCGCCGAAGTGGCCGTAGGGCAGCCCGTGCAGCCCGTAGCGCTTCAACAGCGCGTCGAACTCGCGCAGGTACGTGCCCAGGTGCTGCGGCGGCACGGCCGCGTCCTCCCAGCCGCCGTACGCGGGCTTCTCAAGGCTCACCCCGGCCAGGCCCGCGCCGTCGGCCCTGATCTGCCAGAGCTGCGCGGCGCGGACGGGGTCGTCGACGACCCAGCCTTCGGTCGCCGCGGCGCGCTGGACGATCGCCTCGGCCCGGGCGCGGACCTCGGCGGGGTCGTCGCCGACGACCTCGAGGAACATCCAGCCGTCCCCCGCGGGCAGCACGCCGACGGCGTCGGGCCCGTTCTTCGCCACCACCACATCGACGATGCGGCGGTCGAGGCCCTCGCACGCCGTGGGGCGGAAGTCGAGCAGGTTGGAGATGTCATCACCGGCGTCCGGCATGGTGGGGTAGCCCAGCGCGACCATCAGCCGGTGCGGCGCATCCGCGACGAGCCGCACGGTGGCGCGGACGATCACGCCCAGGGTTCCCTCGGTGCCCGCGAAGAACTTCGGCGCGTCGAACCGGCGCTCGGGCAGCAGGTGCTCGAGCGAGTACCCCGAGACCTGGCGGATGAAGGTGCCGAACTCGGTGCGGATCACCCCGAGGTTGGCGGCCACGAGCGCGCGGAGCTCGGGCAGGTCGTCGACGCCCAGCGTGATCAGCTCGCCGTTGCCATCGATGATGTCGAGGCTGACCACGTTGTCGGCCATGCGCCCGTAGCCGAGCGCGCGCGGGCCGCACGCGTTGTTGCCGATCATGCCGCCGACCGTGCATCGCGACGACGTCGACGGGTCGGGCCCCAGCCGCAGCCCGAATGGGCGGCCGGCGATCTGCAGCTGCTCCTGCACGACGCCGGGGTCGATGACGGCGGTGCGGGACTCCTCGTCGATGGAATGGATCCGGTTGAGGTGCCGCGCGACGTCGATCACCAACCCGGGGCCGACGGCATTGCCCGCGCACGAGGTGCCCGCGCCGCGCGCGGTGATCGGCATCCCGACCCTCAGGGCGGCGCGCACGACGGCGATCAGCTCGTCGGCGGTCCGGGGGCGGGCGACGGCGACGGGCTCGACCCGGTAGAGCGAGGCGTCGCTGGAGTAGAGCGCGCGGGTCAGCGTCGAGGTGTCGACGATCTCCGCCAGGCCCCCCAACTCGGCCAGCAAGGGGAGGTCGGGGGCGAGGGGCGCGCGATTCACGGCGCCTAGTCTGCCACCGCCAGGGTCGCCTCCATCGCGCGGCCCAGTGCGGCGTAGTCCTCGGGCGCGATGGCGTCGACGAACACGCGCCGGACGGAGTCGACGTGCGCGGGGGCCGCACGCTTGAGGAGGGCGAAGCCATCCGGCGTCATCCGGGCCTGGACGCCGCGGCCGTCGGAGTCGCACGCCGCGCGGACGATCCAGCCCGCGTTCTCCATCCGCTTGACCGTGTGGGTGAGGCGCGACCGGGAGTGGCCCACGGAGGCGGCCAGCTCTCCCATGCGGATGGTGTGGCAGGGCGACTCGCTCAGCCGGACGAGTAGCTCGTACTCGGCGAGGCTCAGGTCGAACGCGCGGAGGGCTGTCTCCAGGTACTCGTTGATGTGCGCGTTGGCGAGGAGATAGGAGCGCCACACGCGCTGCTGCTCCTCGGAGAGCCATCCTGCCGCCGGTTCTGACATGTGGCGCATTCTATCATGAAGGTTGATTATTCAAGTATTTTTGAGCGAACGGCCTAGTCGGGAACGGCGCGACCCGTTAGGCTTGCCCGCAACCGATTCTGAGGGGTTCAGCGTGGATATTCGAGATCAGCTTTTGGAGCAGGCGGCCAACAGTGTGGGCGACATGCTGCGGAGGAGGGTCGCCGAGACGCCGAACGTCCGGGCGTTCATGTATCCGCAGGGCACGGCGGTGCCGACCAACTGGGTGACGCTCACGTGGAAGCAGACCAGTGACATCGTCGACCAGCTGGCCGCGGGCCTTCTCTCGCGCGGGCTGGGCTACGAGGAGCGGGTGGCGATCTGTTCCAACACCCGCATCGAGTGGATCCTGGTCGACCTCGCCATCGCGGCCGCCGCGGGCGCCACCACCACCGTCTACCCCACCACGGGGGCCGACGACGTCCACTACGTGCTCTCCGACTCCGGCTCGGTCATCCTGGTCGCCGAGGACGCGGCTCAGGTCGAGAAGATCGGCGGCTTCGCCGACCTCGCCGAGCAGATCCACACCATCGTCGTCATCGACCCCGGGGGCGTCGAGCTGAGCGACCGCGTGATCTCCTACGACCAACTCAAGGCCGACGGCGCCGCCTACCTCGCCGAGCACCCCACGGCCATCGACGACTCGATCGCCAGCTTTTTTCATGATACGGCGACCACCGAGATCTACACCTCGGGCACGACGGGTCGCCCCAAGGGCGTGCGGCTGAACCACATGTCGTGGGTCTATGAGGGCGTGGCAACCAAGCACCTCGACGAGTTGGACGAGAACGACCTGCAGTACCTGTGGCTCCCGCTCAGCCACGTGTTCGGCAAGGCGCTCATCGCGGTGCAGCTTGCGTACGGCTTCGCGTCGGCCGTCGACGGCCGGATCGACAAGATCGTCCAGGGCCTCGGCGAGGTGCGCCCCACCTTCATGTGCGGCGCCCCGCGCATCTTCGAGAAGGTCCGCGGCGCCGTCATGACCGGCAACAAGGGCCTCAAGGCGAAGATCGCGCGCTGGGCGTTCTCCGTCGGCTACGAGTCCATCGACGACAGGCTGGCAGGCCGCGAGCTGAAGGGCGCGCTGGCGGTCAAGTACAAGATCGCCGACAAGCTCGTGTTCTCGAAGCTGAAGGAGCGCCTCGGCGGCCGGATCCGCTTCATGATCTCGGGCTCGGCGAAGCTCAGCCCGCAGGTGCAGCGCTGGTTCTACGGCGCGGGCATCCTGATCGTCGATGGCTCCGGCGCCACCGAGACCAGCGCCATCGCGTCGCTGGACCTGCCCGAGGATCCGCACTTCGGCAGCATCGGCCCCGTCCTGCCCGGCATGGAGGCGAAGCTGGGCGACGACGGCGAGTTGCTCCTCCGCGGGCCGATCATCACGCCCGGCTACCACAACCTGCCGGAGAAGACGGCCGCGGTGCTGACCGAGGACGGCTGGTACCACACCGGCGACATCGCCGAGATCAGCCCGGAGGGGATCATCCGGATCACCGACCGCAAGAAGGACCTGTTCAAGACCTCCGGCGGCAAGTACGTCGCGCCGCAGAAGGTGGAGAGCGCCATCCAGGCGAACATCCCCTACATCGCGCAGTCGATCGCCGTCGGTGAGGGCCGCAAGTACGTGTCGGCGCTCGTCGTCCTCGACCCGGTCCTCCTGCAGAAGTGGGCCGACAATCACGGCCATAAGGGTAGCTACGCGGAGCTGTCGCAGCGGCCGGAGATCAAGGC
>CAYVWO010000113.1:0-3399 GCA_964455495.1 uncultured Tessaracoccus sp. | reverse complement strand
CGATCGAGCGTCAGATGGAGCGCGTGAACGCGAAGCTGGAGCGGTGGGAGACGGTGAAGAAGTTCGCCATCCTCGACCACGAGCTCACGGTCGAGAACGACGGCGTGACGGCCAACATGAAGATCCGCCGCTCGGTGGTCACGGACAAGTACAAGGACATCGTCGACGGGCTCTACCCGACGGAGGACTGATCATCTTCGCCTTCGATTGCCCTCTGCGCTGGTCCGACCTCGACGCGCAGGGGCATGTCAACAACGCCGTCATCGTCGACTACCTGCAGGAGGCGCGCGTCGCGTTCCTCCGGCAGGGGCCGGCGTCGGCGCTGCTGGACAGCGGCATCATCGTCGTCTCCCACCAGGTGGAGTTCCGCGGCTCGATCCCGTACGAGGCCGGGTCTGTCCGGGTCGAGCTCGGCGTCTCCGCGCTGGGCGCGGCGCGCTTGGAGATCGCCTACCGGATGCTGGCCGACGACGACGGCGCGGGCGAGCGCGAGGTGGTGGCCGCCCGGACGGTGCTGTGCCCGTTCGACTTCGACCAGCAGCGCCCCGCGCGCCTGTTGCCGGAGTATCGGGCCTTCCTGGAGGAGCATCGCGTCGAGGCCGAACCGCTCCGGGAGTTGACAGCGCCCTCGCTCGACGGGGGCGCGACGGCGGTCCCGCTGTTCGCCCGCTGGACGGACCTCGACGCCTACGGCCACGTCAACAACGCGAAGGTGTACGACTACCTCCAGCAGGCCCGCGTCACGGCGACGACGGCCTGGGACCCGTCGATGGCCCGGGCGGGCGCCGAGGGCAGCGAGCACCTGTGGCTCGTCGCGCGGCAGGACGTCGACTATGTGGCGCAGATCGAGCACCGGCTGGAGCCCTACGCGGTGCGGATCGCTCCCGTTCGGCTGGGGACGTCGTCGCTGACGCTTGCCGCGGAGATCGTCGATGGCGATGTGATCCTCGCGCGCGGCCGCACCGTCCTCGTGTGCGCTGACAAGGACTTCCGCCCGAGTCCCTTGACCGAGGAGACCCGTGCGGCGCTCGGACTGTACATCGTTGAAAACGGCGGCTGACCCCCTGCTAGTGTGAGCCCACACGGGCCCGGCTCGGGCCCCGTCGAGGAGGACGGCACGTGGCCGACGAGCTGGTGGTAGGGATCGACTTCGGCACGCTCTCGGGCCGCGTCGTGGTGGTCAGGGTGAGCGACGGCGCGGAGCTGGGGACCGCGGTGCACGAGTACGAGCATGCGGTCATGGAGGACGGCTTCACCGCGGGCGACGGGCGACGGCTGCCCCCGGCCTGGGCGCTGCAGAATCCCGCCGACTATCGCCACGTGCTCGGCAGGGCCGTGCCGGAGGCCCTCAGGGACGCGGGTGTCGACGCGGCCGACGTCGTCGGCGTCGGCATCGACTTCACGGCCGCGACCTTCATCCCCGTGCTCGCCGACGGCACCCCGCTCGCCGAGACCGACGAGTTCCGCAATGTCCCGCACGCTTACGCGAAGCTTTGGAAGCACCACGCGCCGAAGTCGCAGGCCGACCGGATCACCGGGCTCGCCGCAGCGAGGAACGAGCCCTGGCTGTTGCGCTACGGCGGGTTGGTCTCCGTCGAGTGGGAGTTCCCGAAGGCGCTCGAGCTGTTCGAGGAGGCGCCCGAGGTGTACGGCGCCATGCGCTACTACATCGAGGCGGGGGACTGGATCGTCTGGCAGCTCGGCGGGAGCTACGTCCGCGGCGCCGGGATGGCCGGCTACAAAGGCCTCTACCAGGACGACCGGTACCCGAGCGCGGAGTTCCTCGACGCGCTGGCCCCGGGCTTCTCCGGCTTCGTCACCGAGAAGCTCGACGCGCCCATCGCCCCGCTGGGCGCGAGGGCGGGGTCGCTCACGGCGGATGCAGCGCGCCTGACGGGGCTGCCCGAGGGCATCGCCGTGGCCGTGGCGAACATCGACGCTCACGTCACCGCGCCCGCGGCCCAGGCCGTCGATCCCGGTCAGCTCGTGGCCATCATGGGCACCTCCAGCTGCCACATCGTCTGCGGCACGGGCCTCCGCGAGGTGCCGGGGATGGGGGGCGTCGTCGACGGCGGGGTCGTCGCCGGTAGCTACGGCTACGAGGCCGGGCAGTCGGGCGTGGGCGACATCTTCGCGTGGTTTGTGGACAACTGCGTTCCCGCCTCCTACGCGGAGGCCGCGGCCGCCGCGGGGGTCTCGGTCCACGAGCACCTGACCGCGCTCGCCGCGCGCCAGGCGGTGGGCGAGCACGGCCTCATCGCCCTCGACTGGCACTCGGGCAACCGCTCGGTCCTCGTCGACCACGAGCTCTCCGGCGTCATCGTCGGCCAGACCCTTCGCACCCGCCCCGAGGACCAGTACCGCGCACTCATCGAGGCGACGGCGTTCGGCACCCGCACGATCATCGACACCTTCGCCGCCGCCGGCGTCGAGATCACCGAGGTGGTCGCGGCCGGCGGGCTGCTGAAGAACTCGTTCCTGATGCAGCTCTACGCCGACGTCCTCGGCCTCCCCATCGCCACCGTCGGCTCCGCGCAGGGCGGGGCGCTCGGATCGGCCATCCACGGCGCCGTCGCCGCCGGCCGCTACCCGGACGTGCCGACGGCGGCCCGGGCCATGGGCCGGCGCGGCGAGACGACGTACCTGCCGAACCCCGACAACGCCGCCGCGTACGACCGCCTCTACCGCGCCTACACCCGCCTCCACGACTGGCTCGGCCGCGAGCACCGCGACCTGATGCACGACTTGAAGGCCCTGGCCCGCGGCGAGTAGCCGGACAAACGAACCGGCCCGCGCCTGAGGAACGCGGGCCGGTTGGTTTCTCTGCGGCTACCGGGAGCTGAGGCGCACCATCGCCCAGCTGACCGGGGGCAGGGCCGCCGAGAGTACGCCGTCAACGACGGAGACATCCGCGAGTTCCTTCGGCGCGACCGAGGTGGAGTCCTCCATCGACGCGGCCCACAGGTGGTCCGGGTTCGACAGCTCGACGGCCTCGACCAGCGCCGCCCCGTCGAGCCCGCCGAGGTCGACCTCTATCGCGATGGGGGCATCGATCGAGCGGTTCACCAGGAACAGCGCGACGTCGCCGGTCTCCGGGTCGTGCGTGGCGACGGCATCGACCAGCGGCACGGTGCCGTACTTCGCGGTGTCGTAGGTGGGGCTGGCGATCGGGACCTCCAGCACGTTGCCGCGCGCGTAGCGCGACGTTAGCGCGAACGGGTGGAACGTCGTCTGCTTCCAGGCGGGGCCGCCCGGCTCGGTCATGATCGGGGCGATCACGTTGACAAGCTGCGCCAGCGACGCCGAGTGGACCCGGTCGGTGTGCCGCAGCAGCGAGATCAGGAGGTTGCCGACGACGACGGCGTCCGCCACGTTGTACAGGTCCTCGAGCAGCCGCGG
>CAYVWO010000112.1:1066-7785 GCA_964455495.1 uncultured Tessaracoccus sp. | reverse complement strand
CCCACTCCTGCTGTCCGTAGCTGGCCATGACGCCGTACAGGCCGAACGCGTTGACCAGCATCATCAGGACGAGCTTCACGTAGAAGCCCGGGCGCGAGAGGTCTCGCGCGTGCGAGAGCCGGGGAGGCTGCTTCGTCTCACTACTCATGGGTGTCTTTCCTTCGCTTCTTTGCGAGAACGGATGGAGCCGCGGTGGGGGCGGTTCTCCCGCCCGCACCTGCGCGCGTTCGGGCACACGAGGATCGGGCTGGCGGTCGGCCAGCTGCGCTACATGCCCGCGGAACGCAAGGCCGAGGCGTTCCGCGCGCTGGGGTTTCCCGAGGAGAGCGCGGTGTCGACGACGTTCACCGTCGAGGGCGGGCAGGCCGCCGCCGCGCGGCTCCTCGACTCGGGCCACACCGCGCTGCTCTGCGGCTCCGACGTGATGGCGCTGGGCGCGATCCGCGAGGCGCACTCCCGCGGGCTGGACGTGCCCGGCGACGTCTCGGTGGTCGGCTACGACGACTCGGCGCTGATGCCGTTCACCTCGCCCGCACTCACCACCGTCCGCCAGCCGGTGCCCGCCATGGCGCGCGCCGCCGTCGACGCCCTGCTCGCGGCCATCAACGGCCTGCCCGCCGATCCCACCGAGCTGCTCTTCCACCCGGACCTGATCATCCGGCAGTCGACGGGCCCCGTCCGCCCGGCGGATCCGCCCATCGACTCCTGGCTCGCGCTGCCGACACCGCGGGCGTGACCGTAACTGGCTAAGCTCAAGTTCCATGACGACGTGGCCCGGATTCGCGCTCCGGCGCGCGGCAAACGCGAGAGCGCTGCTCGGGCTGTTGCTCGCGCTCGTCGTCGTCTCCACCGGGGTCGTGGCGGGAACGCTGGGGCACTCCCGCGCGCTCGCGACGCGGGCCGCGGCCTCGGCGCTGACCGACACCTCCGTCGGGGACGTAGGCATCGACGTTCAGACCCGGCTCGGGCCCGACCCCGCGGCGCAGGACTCGCTCGCGCGGAAGCTGCTGCTCGACGGCTTCTCCCCCGCACCCATCCGGATCGAGACGAGCCACCTGACCCCCGAGGGCGAGCCGGCAACGGAGGCCGAGGCGGCCGCCCTCGACGGAGCCTTCGTGCGGTGGACGGTGCGGCCGGACCTCGACCGGATCCAGCCCGAACACCTGGAGGCGCTCGCGGGCGGCGCCGAGCGCGCCCGGAAGATGCTCGACCCGGTCAACGTCACGGGCCGCGGGATCACCGTGGCCGGGGACCTCGCCGCCACCGCGCAGCGCGCAGGCCAGGACTTCGCCGTCGGCGAGGCGTTCCGCCTCGTGCCGCTGTCGGTCCTGCTGCTGGTGGCGATCGTCGGCCTCGCGCAGGTGGCGAGCCTGCTCGCTACGGCCCGCGAGCGCGAGGTCGGCCTGCTGCTCGCCCGCGGCGCGAGCCTGCGCCAAGTGGTCACGGCCGGCCTGGCCGAGTCACTCGCCGTCGCGCTCATCGGCGCCGCGGCGGGGACGGGGATGGCCGCGCTCGCCGTCTGGGCGGCGTCGGGGACCACGGCGAACGGCGCCCCCGTGCTCGCCGGGGGCGCCGTCGGCGCGGGCATCGCCGTCGCGTGTCTCGGCGCGGTCGCCGCGCGCTCCGCGAGGCAGCAGGCCCGCGGCGAGACGGTGCGCTCCGACCGCGTCCGGGCCGTCGCGGGGGCCGCGGGCTTCGTCCTGGTGGCGGCCCTGGCCGCGCTCGCGGCCTGGCAGCTGACCCGCGCGGGAAGGTTCCTCGTCGTCGACGACGACGGCGTCGTCCGCACCGACGTCCTCTCCGCGTTGGCGCCCGCGCTGCTGATCGCCGCCTCGGCCGTCGCCGCGCTGATCCTGCTTGCCCCGCTTACGAGGCTGCTGGAGCTCGCCACCCGCCGCGGCCGCTCCGCCGCGCTGTGGCTCGCGGGCGCCCACCTCGCCCGCGGGCTCCGGCTGCACGCCGTGCCGGTCGTCCTCACCGTGCTGGCCACGGCCACCGCCACCTTCGCCTCCCTGTTCGCAGGCACCAGCGCCGCGATGCAGCGCGACCTCCGGGTGCTGACCGACGGAGCCCCGCTCCGGGCGTCGGTATCCGTGATCGACGCCGACTACGCGACGCCGCTCTCCCTGCCGCCGCTGAGCGACGTCGACGGCGTGACGGCGGTCGCGCCGGTGTGGAGGGCCGAGGCCGCGCAGGTCGGCGACCTGCTGCTGCCCGCGCTCGTCGGGCCCACGCGGGAGCTCGCGGGCATCGCCGCGCTGCCGAGGGGCGATGCCGTCCCCGACCTCACCGTCCCTGCCCCGGCGGAGGGCCCGCGCCCGCTCCCGATCCCGGACGGCGCCGCCGAGCTGGAGGTCACGCTGACCGGAGCCATCTCGCTCGACCCGTGGCAGCAGCTCCTCTTCGAGCGCCTGCCGGAGACGATGGACGACGTCCGCTACGACGGGATCGCCCCCGGCTTCGAGGACTACGCGCTCGCCCAGCGGGTCGCGGTCACCCTGACCCTGCGCGACGCGACCACCGGCCAGGCCACGGTACTCGACGGCCCGGCCCTCGAGCTCCCTCCGAGCGTCGTCGACGGCGATGCCCTGCGATTCGAAGGCGCGAGCGGCAAGACAACGGGGGCAGTCGCCCTGCCCGCCGGCCGCCCGTTCGTGCTCGACGCGGTGACGGTGAGCCTCGACGGCTCGAGTGGGGTCAGCCGCACCACCGAGGTGTCTGTCGATGTCGCCGTCGAAGGCGCGAGCCTGCTCGGCCCGGCAACGGCGGGGTGGGGCGGCGACGCCGCCGTCAGCGAGGAGCTCGCCGGGCCGTACCGGGATCAGCTCGCCGCGACCACGCCGAAGGTGACGGTCGAGGTCGAGGAGTACGAGGGCCAGAGGTGGACCCACCTGCGCGACAATCGGCCGCCCACGCCCAGCAGTTTCCTGGACACCGCCTCCTCCCCGTGGCGGCTGACCACCAGCGGGGGCGGGGACACCCGGATCGGGCCCGCCATCGCCTTCGACCCGGCCCTGGACTACGACCCGCTCGAGGTCATGAAGCAGTTCGAGGCGCCCGCCGCGCCGCCGGTCCCCGTCGCGGTCACCCGCCGCGTCGCCGCCGAGGCCGACCTGGGGGTGGGCGACCGGATCGAGGTCAACGCCTTCCAGGCCCGGATCCCGGCGGTGGTGAGCGCCATCGTCGACTGGGTTCCCTCGGTGGCCGGAGGCCGTGCCCTGCTCCTCGACTCCGGCGCGCTCGCGCAGGCGCTGGTTTGGCAAGACCGCGGCCTCGACCGCCCGACGGAGGTGTGGGCGAGCGTCGACGGCGACCCCGCGGCTGTCGCCGAGGCGGCGCGCGCGGTTCCCGGCGTCGCCGACGTCGCCGTCGCCTCCACGGACCAGGGAAAGGGGCCGACGGCGGCCGCGGCGGACTCGCTGTGGCTGGCGGCCGGCAGCGCCCTGGCCCTCGCGGTCACGGGGCTGGCCGCCGCGGTCAGCACGCAGCTGGGCTCGCGCCGCCCGGAGGTCGCGGTGCTGCGGGCCATCGGCATGGCGCCGGCCGCCCAGGCGCGCAGCCGCGCGTGGGAGGCCGGCGGCGCACTCGGCATCGCCGCCGCCGTCGGGATGGTGGCGGGCTGGGCGATCAGCGCGCTGGTCGTCGGGCCGCTCGCCTGGTCGGCCAGCGCCGCCGAGGTGGACGCGACGCTGCGCCCCGACGCGCTCCCCCTGGCCGGCATCCTGGCCGTGGGTGCCGCCGCGGTCGCGCTCATCGTCGCCTGGCTGGCCGCGACCGTCCGCCGCCAGGGGCTCGACTCCGAGTACCGGGAGGAGGTGCGATGACGCTCGCCACGCTGCTGCGCCGCCAGCTCGCCGCCCGGCCATGGCCGACGGCGCTGCTCGCCCTGACCCTTGTGGTCGCCGCCGCGCTGGCGGCGGCCGTGCCGCGGCTCATCTCGGACCTCGACGACCGACAGCTCGCCCAGCGCCTCGCCTCCCTGTCGGCGATCCAGGGCGACGTCTCGGGCACCTGGGGTCCCCCGGCCGGGTCCGTCCTGCCCTCCGACCTCGACCCCTGGCCGGGCTACCGGGAGCGGATGGAGGCCGCCCGCTCCGCGCAGCCCGAGCCGCTGCGGTCGCTGCTGGGGCCGGCCCAGTTCTTCGCCCGGTACCCCGCCGCCGATTCCTTCGTCCCGCCGGCCGGGTCCGGGTACTTCCGGGTTGGCCTCGAGGTCCTCGCCGACCCCGACCTCGCCGGGCACGCGGAGCTGGTGGCCGGCGAGTGGCCCGCGCCCGGCACGGACGCGGACCTCGTCGACGTCGCCGTCGCCTCGGTCGCGGCGGAGCGCATGGGGTGGGCGGTCGGCGACCGGCTCGGCCAGCGGTACCGCGTCGTCGGCGTCTTCCGCCCGACCGACCCGGCGGACGTGCGCTGGGAGCACATCGAGTACGGGCGGCGCTACGTGGAGAAGGCCGACCCGGACCGCGGCACCGAGATCCTCACCGCCGTTTTCGTCAGCCCCAGGACCGTCACCGGCGGGTCCGGCTGGTTCGACTCCGCCTTCCGGTTCACGGGATGGTTCCGGCTCGACCCGCGGCAGGTCGCCGGGGTCGACGTCGACCTGCTCGCCGCGCAGCTCACCGGCATGCTCGCCGCGCCTTGGGAGATGCGGGCCGCGACCGACGATTGGCCGTCCGAGGAGACCCGGTTCCAGTCGGAGCTCGGCCAGGCGCTCACCGAGGTGTCGGCCCAGCAGCGCGGGACGCGCGCGCTGGTGGCCGTCAGCGCCGCGGGCCCGCTAGGCGTTGCCGCGGCTCTCGTCGTCCTGGCCGCGCGGCTGGTGGCCGACCGGCGCCGGCCGACCCTGGCTTTGACGTCGGCGCGCGGCATGTCGCCGCGCCAGCAGCGCAGGATCGCCGCCGCGGAGGGGCTGTTGGCCGGGCTTCCCGCCGCAGCCCTCGGCACCGTCATCGCGTGGCTGCTCACCCCGGGCGGCCCGCCCGGGCCGACGGCCTGGCTGATCGCCGCGGCGCTCGCGACGGCGCCCGCCGCGGCGCTCGCCTGGCAGACCGCTCCCACGGCGGGGCGGCGGGACCTGTCCGCCCGCGGCGGGAAGGCCCGGCTCGTGGCCGAGGCGCTGGTGATCCTCGCGGGCGCGGCGGCGGCCTGGCGCCTGCTCGGCGGCTGGGACGGGGGCGACGGCGTCGACGTGCTCGGCGCGGCGGCCCCGCTCCTGCTCGCGCTCGCCGGCTGCGTCGTCGCGCTCCGCGCCTACCCGTTCCCGCTGCGCTGGCTCCACCGGGCGCTGCGCCCACGCCGCGGGCTCACCGGCTTCCTCGGCTCGGCGCGGGCGCTGCGCGAGCCCGCGGGCGGGCCCATCCCCGTCGTCGCGATCACGCTCGGTAGCGCGCTCGCCCTGTCCAGCGCCATCCTGCTCGGCACGCTCTCCCACGGCATCGAGTCCGCGGCGTGGGAACGCGCCGGGTCCAGCCTGACGGTCAGCGGGCCGCGGATCAGCGCGGAGATGGCCGACGACATCCGCGCCCTCGACGGCGTGACCGCCGTCTCTCGCATCCGCGCGGGCGGGTCGAGCGTCCAGCTGACGACCCCGGCGGGCGAGGCCTTCGTGCGGGTGTTGCTCGCCGACCGCGAGCTCCTCGACGCGTACGCCGTCGGCTTCGACGACCCTCCCGTGCCCGCCGCCCTCTTCGCCGCCGGCGACCCGGCCCCGGCCGTGTTCGGCGGCGGACTGCCCGACGCCCCGACCGGCCAGCTCGGCCAGGTCGGCGAGGTGCGGCGGGTCGCCAAGCTCGATCTCCTGCCCGGCGCGCAGTCGGGCACCGGCTGGGTCCTCCTCGACGCCGACCGCTGGCCGGGCGGCGACGCGGCGAAGTCGACGCTGGCGCTCGTGGCGCTGGCACCCGGCGCGGACGGCGCGGCGATCGCCGTAGAGATCGAGGGCCTCGTCGACTACGCGCACGTCACGACCGCCGAAGACGAGCTCAACCAGCTCCGCGGCTCCCCCACCGTCTCCGGCCTGAGCGCCATCTTCGCCCTGCTCGCCGGCGCCACCGCGGCGCTGCTGGTGCTCGCCATCTCGGCTGCCCAACTCCTGGGAGCCGAGTCGCGGCGCGGGCTCGCCGCGATCCTCAGCACGCTCGGCATGCCGCGCGGGCGGCTCCGCGCGCTCGCCGCGTGGGAGCTCGCGCCGGTGGTGGCGGTCGCGCTGGTCTTCGGCCTGGCCTTGGGCGCCGGCATCGCCGCCCTCCAAGTTCGGGCCTCCGACTTCGTCGCGCTCACCGGGGCCGCGACCGCCCCGGCGCTCGCCGTCGACGCGCTGGCCGTCGGCTCCGTCGTCGGCGGGCTGCTGGCCGCCGCCGGCGTCTCCATCGCGCTCAGCGCGGCCCTCGCGGGACGGGCCGACGTCGCGCAACAACTCCGGATCGGGGAGGACAGATGAGTCAACCAAGGCACGCCAGCCAGGCGGCGGACCGGGCCCACGGCGGCCCGGACATCTGGTGCGAGGACCTCGTGCGGATCCACAACACCGACGGCGTCGAGGTGCAGGCGCTGCAGGGGCTGAGCCTCACCGTCGACCCGGGCGAGGTGGTCGCGCTGGTCGGCGCGTCCGGCTCCGGCAAGTCGACCCTGCTGAACATCCTCTCCGGGCTCGACAAGCCCACCGGCGGGCGGGCGCGGGTCGCGGGCGAGGACCTGACGACGATGAGCGCACGCCA
>CAYVWO010000112.1:0-1056 GCA_964455495.1 uncultured Tessaracoccus sp. | reverse complement strand
CGTGTTCCAGCAGACGTCGCGCAACCTGCTTCCGTTCCTGACCGCGGCCGAGAACGTGGCCCTGCCCATGGCGATCGCGCGGCGCTCGGCCCGGGCGGAGCGGGCCCGCGAGCTGCTCGACCTGCTAGGGGTCGCCGACTGCGCCGGCCGCCGTCCCGCCCAGCTCTCCGGCGGGCAACAGCAGCGCGTGGCGATCGCGACGGCGCTGGCGAACGCGCCGTCGGTGCTGCTCGCCGACGAGCCCACCGGCGAGCTGGACGAGGCCCACTCCGTCGAGGTGCTGGACGCGATGCGAGACTCGGCCGAGCGGCTGGGCACCACCGTCCTGATCGTGACGCACGACCCGATGGTCAGCGAGCACGTCGCGCGCACCGTGCAGATCCGCGACGGCCGGACCTCCACCGAGGTGCTGCGCCGGATGGTCTCCGACGGCGCGGGCGGGGTCTCCGAGGTGGCCGAGGAGTACACCGTGATCGACAGGAACGGGCGCATCCAGCTGCCGAAGGCGCACGTGGAGGCGCTGGACTTGCGCGAGCGCGTGCGGCTGGATCGACGGGCCGACCACGTCGGCGTGTGGCCGGGCGGCACGGGCCTTGACGCCGTCGACGGCGCCTGCGCGCGCCGCGCCGCGGGTCACCGGGACGAGGAGGAGCAGGGATGAGCGCGATGCCGAGCGGGCCGACGGGCATGGCCGGGCGGGAGACGACGGCCACGCTGAAGGGGCGCGACCTCCGCCGCGTGTTCGGCCGCGGCGACACGGTCGTCGAGGCCTTGGCCGGGGTCGACATCGAGGTGCACGCGGGCGAGCTGACCGTGGTAACCGGGCCGTCGGGCTCGGGCAAGACGACGCTGCTGAACCTGCTCGGCGGGCTGGACCGCCCGACGTCCGGCACGGTCACCCTCGACGACGGGCGCGTGCTGAGCGCCCTCCCGGACGCCGGCGCACTCGCCGCGCGCCGCGAGAGGATCGGCTACGTGTTCCAGACGTTCGGGCTGATCCCGGTGCTGTCGGCCGCGGAGAACATCGAGGTCCCGCTGCGCTTGGCCGGCGTCGCG
>CAYVWO010000111.1:2266-7846 GCA_964455495.1 uncultured Tessaracoccus sp. | reverse complement strand
GTGCCCCAACCCCACTGGGCGAGGATCCAGCCGAGGCCGAGGAGCACGACGCTCGGCGCAAGCGCCATGACCACGAGGGACACGACACCCACGACAACGCCACCCACCATGAACGGCCGACGACGCCCGTAGCGCGAGCGGGTGCGGTCGCTCCAGATACCCATGAAGGGGCCCGTGAGCATGACGAACAGGGCGCCGGCCCCGGTGATGTAGCCGAGGTACTCGGGGTGTCCGGGGGCCAGGCCGTTGACCCGAATGGTCAGGGAGATGGCCAGTGGTGTGATGAACGCCATGAACACGCCGAACTGCGCGAACACCATCAGCCAGATGTAGCGGGAGTTCACCGGGGTCAGCGGGCCGGCGGCGCCCGGCGGGGTCGAGTCGATCGCGGTCTCGGGATCGACCACGGGCGGGAGGGGCATCGCGGCGGACGATTCCGGCAGGGTGCCGTCCACGTTGCGGAGGTTTTCCATGAGAGACTCCATCGTCGTTCATCACTAGCGCGTGCTAGCTGCTGCTATGGTAGGCGCAGATCGCTAGCGCGTGCAAGTGAATGAGGAGATCGATGGCCAGCACCACCCGACAGGTCGGCAAGCGAGTCACGGCGGCAGACGTCGCACGGTCTCTGGGCCTCTCGCGGGCCACCGTCGGGTTCGTCCTCAACGACACTCCCGGCCAGACGATCCCGCCGGCCACCCGCGAGCGCGTCCTGACCGAGGCCGCGCGGCTCGGGTACCGGCCGCACTCAGCGGCCCGGGCCCTGGCGTCCGGACGCAGCCACATCGTCCTCCTGGTGCTGCCCGACTGGCCGCTCGACTTCACGCTCCGCCGCAACATCGAGGAAGCCTCCCTCGCGCTGGACGCCAACGGCTACTCGCTCATCACGTACACCCCGGAGCACGCATCGCACACGCGGCCCCTGTGGGAGTCGTTGCAGCCCGACGTGGTCATCTCCATGACCCCGATGGCCCCGGAGCGCACCGCCGCCATCCGCGCGGCCGGGGTCCAGCACATCGTCCCGGACCCTGACCACCCCGAGGTGGAGCAGTACCGGGAAGAGGGGCCTTGGCTCCAGGTGCGTCCCCTGCGGGAATGCGGGCGCGCGCGCATCGCCTTAGTGGGGTCCACCGATCCGCGGATCGCCGATCTCGTCGCTGCCCGCCGTGAGAGCGCCATCGAGGCCGCAGCGGACCTCGGTCTCATGTTGGCCGGCGTCGACGACATCGAACCGTCGGAGGGCGCGGCCGCGGAGGCGGTCCGCACGCTGAGAGCGGCCGGCGTCACGGGTGTGGCCGCCTACAACGACGAGGTGGCGCTCGCGCTCGTGGGCGCGGCACTGCGGATGGGCGTCGACGTGCCGGGCGACTTGGCCGTCGTCGGTCATGACGATGCCCCGTTCGCCGCCCTCGCACAACCACGCCTCACGACGATCCGTCTCGACGTCACGGGCCTGGGTCGCTATCTGGCGAGCATCGCGTTGCACCTCGCGGAGGGCGCGCCGCTGGAGGAGTCGGCTCCGGTGCAGCACGTCCAGCTGGTGGTGCGCGACACCGCCTGATCCCATCCCGACGGACAGACCGGACTCAGCCGTAGTCTGGGGTCACCGAAAGAGGGAGACCGCAGATGGCCCGCATCCTGATGGCCGGGGCCCCGGCGTACGGCCTAGCCATGCCCTCGCTGCCGTTCGTGCGCGCGCTCGTGGACGCCGGCCACGAGGTGGACTACGTCATGGGCGAGGCCTTCCGGGACCGGGTCGAGGCCGCGGGCGCCACGTTGGTGCCGTTCGGGCCCCGGGAGGCGATCACCCGCCCCGCGCAGCTGGCGCTCCAGGGGCGTCGGCTCTTCCGCGCGCTGAACGCGAGCATCCGCCGGCTGGCGCGGCACTACGACGCGGTCGTCGCCGGCGGTCTCAACCCCGAGATCCCCGCGCTGGAGCGCGAACTCGACCGCCCCGTGATCAACCTGTCGCCGGTCTTCTTCCAGAACGACCGGGTGATCGCCCACCTGGCCCGGATCAGCACCACCCTGCCGGGCCCTGCGCGCCGGCTGATGGCCTCCCCCGCCGCACGCCGACGGCTGACGGCGGTCCTCGGGCCGCTGGTGTTCGGGTCACGCCCGCCGGACATCCTTGACCTGCTGCGGCCCATGTCATCGACGCTGAACATCTCGCCGGCGACGCGGCACTACCAGCCCTTCGCCGAGGACTTCGACGATCTGCCGTGCTACTTCGCCGGCCCGACGACCACCGCGTCCGCGCCCGACCCCACGTTCCCGCTCGACCGGCTCCGGGCCCACGACGGCCCCGTCGTCTACGCCACGCTCGGCACGGTGTTCAACCGCGGCCTCGACTACTTCCGGGCCATCATCACGGCGTTCGCCGGCAGCGACGTTCTCGTCGTGGTCACCACCGGCCGCACTGAAAGCCTGCCGCTCCTCGGGGAACTGCCCGGCAACGTGATCGCGCGGTCGTTCGTGCCGCAGACGGACGTGCTGCGCGAAGCCGATCTGTGCTTCACGCACGGCGGGTTCGGCAGCACGACCGACACTGTGCTCGCGGGCGTCCCCGCCGTGTTCACACCCATGGGCGCCGACCAGTTCTTCAACGCCCACCGGATGGAGGAACTCGGTGCGGGCCGGGTCCTGGGGAAGGCCGACGTCACGCCGACGGGCGTGCGCCGCGTGGCGGACGCCCTGCTCTCCGGGGCGCGCCCGGCCGGGCTGGCGACGCTGAAGGAGTCCTTCGACCAGGCGCCGGGGCCCGCCGGGGCGGTCCGGGAGATCGAGCGGGTCCTGGCCTAGCTGCTCAACGCGCCGCAGCCGGTCCGTGCGCTCAGTCCCCCCGACCCACCGCGGAGTCGACGCGGGCGGCCAGCTCCTCCAGCACGTGCACGTAGGTCTGCCCCGTGGCCCGCGTGAGACCCAGCTCGCAGGTGCGGTTGCAGGACAGGTGCAGGTCGGCGTCCAGCTGCCGCACCGCCTTGGCCTCGTCGCGCGTCGCCGTCGCCGTCAGCTCCTCATGCAAGAGGCCACGGTCGCCGGCGAAGGCGCAGCAGCGCCATCCGTCGGGCACCACCGCCTGGTCCGCCACGAGCCCCGCCAGCATCAGCAACGCGTCGTTGACGCCGAGATGCGTGGACGAGCAGGTCGGGTGGACGGCGGCCAGCCGGGCCTTCTGCACCACCGGCAGCCGCGGCGCGACCGCCTCAGCGACCCACTCGGTGGCGTCCAGGACCCGCACGGTGTGCACGCCGGCGGCCTTGAGCGCGACGATGACACCCTCGGTGCACGACACGTTGTCGCCAACCAGCGGCAGCTCACCGCCGCGCGTGTGCTCGACGATCCAGCTCACCAGCCGCTCCCGCATGACGTCGTAGCCGGACGGGAGCCCCTTCGACTTCCACGGGGTGCCGCAACACAAGCCTTGGATGCCGTCGGGCGTGCTCAGGGTCACCCCGGCGACCGTCGCGAGCCGCCGGACGGCCCCCGCGACACCGGTGCCGCACGCGTGGTCGGTGCCGAACATCGTGCCGACGCAGGCGGGCATGAAGATCGCCTGCGGCGACTCGGCCGGCGCCGGACGGCGTACGGGCCCACCTCCGGGCAGTTCCGAGGTCAGCTGCGGCACGATGTCCTCGTCCAGCACCTTCCTGGCCACGCCCAGTGCCCCGCGGACCAGCGGCGTCGGTACCTTGTCGACGACCGTCATCCCGACGGAGGCGACCTTCAGCACCGTCGACCACTGGTCAGCCGCGACCTTCCAGCCGCGGTCCAGGACCTTCGACTGATTCTCCCGACGCAGCGTGCGCACGAGGTCGCCGGTGTTGATCTGGACGGGGCACGCGGTCTGGCACATGCCGTCGACGGCGCAGGTCTGGATGACGTCGTAGGTCTCCTGCTCGCGCAGCCGCTCGGCGAGGTGGGTCTCGCCCGCCTGCTCCGCGGCGGCGATCGCGCGCTGGACGACGATGCGCTGTCGCGGGGTGGTCGTCAGGTGCTGGCTGGGGCATACCGGTTCGCAGTAGCCGCACTCGACGCAGTCGTCGATCACGTCGCGCACCGGGCCGGTCGGCTTGATGTCTTTCAGGTGCAGGTGCGGGTCCTCCGTCAGCACCGAGCCGGGGTTGAGGATGCCGGACGGGTCGCAGGCGTTCTTGACGTCCCACATGGCCGTGTACAGCTCATCGCCGTACTGGCGGCGGACGAACGGCGCCATGATGCGGCCCGTGCCGTGCTCGGCCTTGAGCGTCCCCTCCTGCCCGAGGACCAGCTGCACCATGTCCTCGGTGAAGTCCTCGTACCGGCGCATCGAGGCGTCGCCGGCGAAGTCCTCAGTGACGAGGAAGTGGATGTTGCCGTCCTTGGCGTGGCCGAAGATCACGCCGTCGCGGTAGCCGTGGCGGTCGAACAGCACGTGCAGCTCGGAGCAGACGGCGCCGAGGCGCTCCATCGGCACCGCGACGTCCTCCAGGAGCGCGGCCGTCCCGGCGGGGCGGTTGCGGGCGACCTTGGTGTAGAGGCCCTTACGCATCACCCACATGCGGGCGCGGCGGGCCGCGTCGCGCGTGAGTTCCGGATCGGCCGCCAGACCCTGGAGCCCGGCGAAGACCTCGCCACCGGTCGCCGAGGCACGCTCGATGCCCTCGTCGTCGGCGGCCTGGTATTCGACGAGCAACGACGCCTGCCGGTCCACGACGAAGCCGGGCGGCAGCACGTCGACGGCGTCGTCGCCCATCGCCTTGATCGAGGCGGCGTCGATGAGCTCGACGACGTCGGCGCCGGAGCCGACCAGACGCGGGAGTGCCGCCGTCGCGGCATCGAGCGAGTCGAACATCAGCAGGCCGGTCGCGGTGCGAGCGGGCACGGGGACGGTGCGGAACACCGCCTCCGCCACGAACCCGAGCGTGCCCTCGGAGCCGATCATCAGGTGCTCGAGGATCTTGACGGGCCGGTCGTGGTCGAGGAAGGAGTTCAGGCCGTAGCCCATCGTGTTCTTGATCGCGTAGCGCCGCTCCAGGTCCGCCCGGAACCGCTCGCCGCGGAGCCGGTCGCGCAGCGTCGTCAGGACCTCGACCAGGGCCGGTTCGTGCCGGACGAGGCGCGCGTCGGCGTCAGCGGCACCGGTGTCGATGACGGTCCCACTCGGCAGCACGACCGTCATGGACTCCAGCGTGCGGTAGGCGTTGGCCACGGTCCCGCACGTCATGCCCGATGAGTTGTTGGCGATCATGCCGCCGACGGTGCACGCGATCTCCGACGCCGGGTCCGGGCCGAGCTTGCGGCCCAACCGGCCGAGCCGCGCGTTGACCTCGCGGATCGTCGCGCCGGGCTGCACCCGGACGCGCAGTCCGCCGTCGAGTACCTCGATGTCGCGGAAGTGGCGGCGGACGTCGACCGTCAGGCCCTCCGACAGCGCCTGCCCGGACAGGCTGGTGCCGCCGGACCTCAGCGTCAGCGGCCAGCCGGCCTGGACGGCCACCGACATCGCCACCGCGACGTCGTCGGCCGAGCGGGCGCGCATGATCGCGTCAGGGATGCGGAGATAGTGCGACGCATCGACCGCGAGGGCTGCGCGGTCGAGTT
>CAYVWO010000111.1:1370-2256 GCA_964455495.1 uncultured Tessaracoccus sp. | reverse complement strand
GGCCGAGGAGCGCCTGCAGCGCCTCGACCGCCTGCTGGTTGCCGATATCGAAATGGGCCCGAGGGGTGGCCACGTGCGAGTGCATGGTGTGCTCCGTTCATCGTCGAACACCAGCAACCTAGCACTCGGTCGGACCATTCGGGCACCTGCCCTCGGCTACGCCTCCAGCAGGTTGCGCGCAGTGACCGAGTCCGTGATGAGCACGTCGCACCATCCCCCGACCAGAGCGCCGCGGATCGCCTCGAGCTTGCGCCGCCCACCCGCCACGGCGATCCGGCGCGGGATGGTCTTGAGCGTCGCCTCGTCGATCCCCAGCGTCCGGCCAACGAGATCGGACTCGACATGCACGCCCTCGGCGTCGAAGAAGTTGAGGCAGACGTCCCCGACGGCGCCCTGCTCCGCGAGCGCCTGCAGGTCCCGGTCCGGAAGGGTGTTGCCCGAGCTGACGAGCAGCGCCGACGGCTGCACGCTGCCGATGCCGACCAGGGCCATGGTGAGGTCGCGCCATTCGCCGCGCACCGCCGCGATCTGCGGGTCGGACAGCAGGGAGTCGCGGACCTCCTGGCTGGAGACGACCCCGGGGGCGTTGAAGTA
The DNA here is from genome assembly GCA_964455495.1 of uncultured Tessaracoccus sp. Classification (GTDB taxonomy): domain Bacteria; phylum Actinomycetota; class Actinomycetes; order Propionibacteriales; family Propionibacteriaceae; genus Arachnia. Next base: position 1,662 of record CAYVWO010000111.1, on the reverse strand, counting down.
GTGCACCTCGGCGCCGGTCACCTGCGCGAGGCGGTCCGCCAGCCGGGTGGCCTGCACCTGTGCCCGCGGGTCCCCGACGCCGCCGATGACCTGCACGATGCGCTCGGCGGTGCGGGTGGTGCGCGGCGTCATGGCGTCGACGACGGCCAGCAGCGACGCGGACCACGACGACAGGCCCACCCTGTCGCTGGGGAGCATGGTCGATTCCAGGTAGCGAGCGCCTGCGCTGCCGATGGCGCTGAGCAGCGCGGCGTCGGATTCGGCGGACTCGTCAGGGCCGCCGGCCACCACG
>CAYVWO010000111.1:0-1360 GCA_964455495.1 uncultured Tessaracoccus sp. | reverse complement strand
GAGCCTGTCCTCAAGTTCGGAGAACATGCCGGGCGGCTCGACGACGATGGTCCGGACGATGCCCGCCTCGACGCCCTCCTTGAGCAGGCGCGACACCCGCGACTGAGACATGTTGAGGCGTGCGGCGATCTCCGGCTGGCGCAGTCCGTGTTCGTGGTAAAGACGCGCGACCTTCACGACGAGGGGCAGTCGTTCGGGGGCAACGCGCATGGACACGCTCGGAAACTAGCACGACCCTCGCCCGTGGCGCGTCCGAACCACCGACACATGACGAGGATTCCGCATAAGCATTCGGTTATGGTTAGATAGTCCGAGGAGGTCTTCACCGATGACGCACCATGCCCTTCCCTCAACCCCTCTGGATCTGCGGGACGCCCATCTGACCACCGGACTGTGGGGGGACACCTGGAGCCGCACACACGCGGTGACGGTGCCCACCATGCGCGACGACCTCCTCGACGCCGACCTCAGCGGCGCCGTCGAGAACTTCCGCGTCGCAGCCGGCCGCGCCGACGGAGACCACGTCGGCCCACCGTTCCTTGACGGCGACCTGTACAAGTGGATGGAGGCCGCCGTCGCGACGCTGGCGCACCGCCCTGACCCCGCGCTGGAGGCGACCCTCGACGAGATCATCGCCCTGATCGGGCAAGTTCAGCGCGCCGACGGCTACGTCCACACCCCCACCCAGATCCAGCAGCGGCTCGCCGGGACCGACGGCACCCTGGCGGACCGGCTCAGCTTCGAGACCTACAACCTCGGCCACCTCATGACCGCGGGCTGCCTCCACCATCGCATCACGGGCAAGACCACCCTGCTGAGCCTCGCGGAGAACGCGGCGGGATTCCTCATCTCGCTGGTGGAGCACACGCCGGAGGTCATCGCCCGCTCGGCCATCTGCCCCTCGCACTACATGGGCACCGTCGAGCTCTACCGGACCACCGGCGACCCCCGCTACCGCCAACTCGCCCACGACCTCATCCGGCTGCGTGAGCTCGTCCCCGCCAGCGGCCTCGGCGGCGACGACAACCAGGACCGGATCCCGCTCACCGAGACCGAGGCCGTCGTCGGTCACGCGGTGCGCGCCAACTACCTCTACGCCGGCCTGGCGGATCTGCTCCTCGAGGACGACGACCCCGAGCTCGCGGCCCGCCTGGACCGGCTCTGGGCAGACGTGGCCGGTACCAAGGTGTACCTCACCGGCGGGCACGGCGCCCTGTACGACGGGGCCTCCCCGGACGGGTATCCGTGGCAGGAGCAGATCACCAAGGTCCACCAGTCCTACGGCCGGCCGTTCCAGCTCCCGCACACCACCGCGCACAACGAGACCTGCGCGACGATCGGCAACATCCTCTGGGCCTGG
>CAYVWO010000110.1:0-7857 GCA_964455495.1 uncultured Tessaracoccus sp. | reverse complement strand
GAGCTGGCTGCGCGGGTCCCCCGGCGGGACGTGACCGGAGACGACGGTGAAGCCCTGGGACAGCGTGCGGTGGGTGACCGGGATGCCTGCCAGGGCAGGCACGGCGACGGCCGAGGTGACGCCGGGGATGACGCGGACGGGGACGCCGGCCTCGGCGCACGCCTGCCACTCCTCTCCCCCACGGCCGAAGACGAAGTTGTCGCCGCCCTTGAGCCTGACGACGCGCAGGCCCCGCCGGGCGCGTTCGATCAGGATGGCGTTGATCTCCTCCTGCGGCGTGAACGCGCCGCGCGGGATCTTGCCGACGTTGACCAGCTCCGCGGCGGGGTTCACCTCGTCCAGCGAGCTGACGGGTCCCAGCCGGTCGTGGACGACGACGTCGGCCTGCTGGACGGCGCGGAGCCCCGCGACGGTGAGCAGGTCGGGGTCCCCGGGGCCGCCGCCGACGAGGACGACCTCTCCGGGGGTCAGTTCGTGCTGCATTGCTGATCCTTGATGTCCAGGAGGGCCGCGACGAGCCCCGCGTGGTGGTCGGGAGTTCGGGCCGCGAGGCGCAGCCAGGTGGGGCCGAGCCCGGGGAACGTCTCCCCGCGACGGACAGCGTAGCCGCGCGCGGCCAGGCGCTCGCGGAGGGAGCCGGCGGCGATGCCCGCGGCGTCGACGAGGACGAAGGGGGCCGCGCCCTCTATGGGGTCCAACCCGGCGGCCCGGAGGCGGTCGGCCAAGTCCTCGCGTGCCTCCGCGCCCTCGGCGGCGAGGCGTTCCGCCTCGCGATGGCGTTCGGGGGAAAGACACGCGACGGTGGCCGCGATGGCGGGCGTGGACATCGACCACGGCGGCTGCTGGGCGTGGAGCCGGGCGATCAGGGTCGGGTCGCCGACGACGTACCCCGCCCGGATGCCGGCGATCGCCCAGGTCTTGGTGAGGGAGCGCAGCACGAGCCGGCCCGGCATCTCGGGTGCGATCAGCGTCTCGGGCTCGCCGGGGACGGCGTCGAGGAAGGCCTCGTCGACGATCAGCGTGCCGGCTCGGAGGGCGAGGAGCGCCTCGCGCGGGTGGAGGACCGCGGTCGGGTTGGTGGGGTTGCCGACGACGGCGAGGTCGGCGGCGGGGACCGCGGCGGGATCGAGGAGGAAGCCTTCGTCGGGCCTCAGGATGTGCCGCTGCGGGCGCCGTCCCGCGGCGAGGAGGGCGGCCTCGGGTTCGGTGAACTGCAGGTGGAGGATCAGCGCCTCGCCCGGGATAGCGCGCGCGATCAGCGTGAACGCCTCCGCGACGCCTGCGACGGGGAGGACCATGTCCTCGGCGACGCCGTGGTGCGCGGCGATCGCGGCGCGCGCCGGCGTCGGGTCCGGGTAGGAGGCCCAGTCGGCGTCGCGAGTGATCGCCTCGACCAGCCACCCGGGCGTCCGCGGTTGGCGCACGTTGACCGCGAAGTCCACCAGCCCGGGCGCGAGGTCGCTGTCCCCGTGGTGGTTCAGGTCGAGCCCCCGCTCCGCGTACTCGCGCACCGCGTCGGCGAAGCGCCGGGCCAACTGCGGATGGCCCGCCCAGTGGACGTGCAGGTAGGACGCATGCAGCGTCGGCGTTGCGACGCCGTCGCGGCGGCCGTCCAGCAGCCAGGCGGCCGCCACTCCCGGGTCGGCGGCGGTGCGGTGGAACTCGTGGCCGGTGATCGTCTCCCCGACCCTGCCGAGGAGCGAGTCGGCCTCGGCCGTCGCCTCGCGGTAGCCCATGGTGAGCCGCGCCGTCATTGCCGAGGTGCCCGGCAGCGCGCCGACCATCGGCTCCCCGTCGAGTTCCCGGCACAGGTACAGCAGCCCCGCGCACTCGGCGACGGTTGGCATGCCGTCGGCGATGGCGTCGCGGATCGCGGCGAGAAGGGGCTTGTTGCCCGCGAGTTCCTTGGCGTGCACCTCCGGGAAGCCCCCGCCGAGCCACAGCCCCGCCGTTCCCGTGGGGAGTTCGGTGTTCGTCAGAGGGTCGAACACCACCGGCTCGCACCCCGCCGCGATCAGGAGCTCGTCGGTCTCGGGGTACCGGAACGTGAACGCGCGCCCGCCTGCGATCGCGACCTTTGGCAGGGCTGCGCTGCCGGGCGCAGGACCTTTTACTTCGACACGACCGGCTTCGCCGGTCGGCTCAGCACGGCGCGAGGAGCGGTGAGGATCCCAAGGCTCGGCGTCGAGTGGACTGGCCGTGCGGGCGATGGCAAGCAGGGCGTCGAGGTCGACGTGCTCGGCGACGACGCGGCCCATGGCGACGATGCCCGCGTCGTCGCGCTCCGCCGCGGGGACCAGGCCGAGATGCCGGGAGGGCGCCTCGATCTCCAGGTTGCGCGGCAGCACGCCCAGCACCGCGACGCCGACGCCCTCGACGGCCGCGCGCGCCTCGGCCTCGTGGCGCGGGCTGCCGATCTGGTTGAGCACCACGCCGGCGATGCGGATGGACGGGTCGAACGTCGCCATGCCGAGAACGAGAGCGCCGACGCTGCGGGAGGTGTGCCTCGCGTCGACGACCAGCACCACCGGGGCGTCGATCAGCCGCGCGACGTGCGCCGTCGACGCGAAGCCGTCGGTACCGAGCCTGCCGTCGAAGAGGCCCATCACGCCCTCGACGACGGCGACATCGGCACCCTCGGCGCCGTGCAGCAGCAAGGGCGCCATCAGGTCCTCGCCGCAGAGGAAGGGGTCGAGGTTGCGTCCGGGCCGCCCGGACGCGAGCGTGTGGTAGCCCGGGTCGATGTAGTCCGGGCCGACCTTGAACGGCGCGACGACCATCCCCCGCGCCCGCAGCGCCGCCATCACGCCCGTCGCCACCGTCGTCTTCCCGTGCCCGGACGCGGGCGCGGCGATCACGAGTCGAGGGATCACCATTCGATGCCCGCCTGACCCTTCTGCCCCTTGTCGAAGGGGTGCGTGACCTTCGTCATCTCGGTGACGAGGTCGGCGAGGTCGAGGATCGGCTGCGGGCATCGTCGGCCGGTGACGACGACGTGCTGGGTTCCCGGGCGCGACCGCAGCGCCTCGACCACCTCGTCGACGTCGACCCAGCCCCAGGCCATGGGATAGGTGAACTCGTCAAGCAGCCAGAACCGGTGCCGCTCGTCGGCCAAGCCCTGCCGGACGTGCGCCCACGCCGCCTGTGCGGCCTCCTCCGCGCTCACCTCCCCGCCGTGTGCCGACCGCATCCAGGTGCAGCCGGTGCCCATCCGCTCGAAGGTGACGTCGCCGCCGAGTTCGCCCAGCTTGGTGAGCGCGACGTACTCCCCCGTCGTCCACGACGCGGACTTCACGAACTGGTACACGCCGACGGACCAGCCCTGGGCCCACGACCTCAGCGCCATCCCCATCGCCGCGCTGGTCTTGCCCTTCCCATCGCCGGTGTTCACCAGCAGCAGGGGTCGGTTGCGGCGCTCCCTCGTGGTCATGCCGTCGTCGGGCTCGACGGTGGTCCGTCCCATGGTCACGGTTCCTCCAATACGATGCGGTCATGATCATCGACCGCGACGGGGCGCTGCTCGGGCGCGCGCCCGGGCTGCCCGACGAGGCTTATCTGAGCGACGGCCTCCTCACCAAGCGCGTGGTGCGCGCCAGCGCGCTGGCGCACCTGCGGCCGCTGCCCGGGCAGCTGCTGTGGGATGTGGGCACGGGCGCCGGTTCGATCGCCGTCGAATGGTGCCGGGCGGCCGACGGCGCGCGTGCCATCGGCATCGAGCGCCGCGCCGACCGCGCGTCGAGGGCCCTCGCCAACGCCGAGCGACTCACGCCCGAGGGCGCCTTCCGCCTGGTCGAGGGGCCGGCCGCCGAGGTGCTCGCGGAGCTTCCCGCCCCCGATGCGGTGTTCGTCGGCGGCGGCGGCACCATGACGGTGCTGGAGGCGGCGATGTCGGCGCTGCGGTCCGGCGGCCGCCTCGTCGTGCACGGCATCACGGTCGAGGCCGAGCTGCTGTGCGTCGCGGCGCACCAGCGCTGGGGCGGTCACCTGTCCCGGATCCAGGTGGAGAACGCCGAGCCGCTGGGCTCGCTGCTGGGCTGGAAGCCGTACCGCACCGTCATCCAGTGGGCGGTCGAGAAGGCCTAACACTGGATCGCTCGCGCCACATCGTCGACGGTGCGGGGCAACGGGCTGGCGGGGAGGCCGAGCTGGTGCAGCAGCTCCAGCTGCCAGGGGCGGCGGAGCCGGGCGGAGGCGAGGAGGTCCTCGTCGCCCAGGATCGACGGCTCCCCCTGCCTGACGCGGCGGCCGCCGACCACCGCGACCTCGTCGGCCCAGCTGAGCGCCAGGTCGACGTCGTGCGTGGCCAGGACGACGGTGACGTCCAGCCCGTCCAGGGTCGCCATCAGCTCGGCGACCCCTGCCGGGTCGAGGCCCGCCGTGGGCTCGTCGAGCAGCAACACCGAGGGGCGCATCGCGACGGCGCCGGCGATGGCCACGCGCTTGCGCTCGCCGTAGCTCAGCTGATGGGTGGGGCGCTCGGCCAGGTGCGTGACGGCGAGCAGCTCTAGCGCCTCCTCGACGCGGGCGCGCGCCTCCTCTTCGGCGAGGCCGAGGTTGAGCGGGCCGAAGGAGACGTCCTGGGTGACGTCGGCGGAGAACAGCTGGTCGTCGGGGTCCTGCAGCACCAGCTGCACCAGCCGGCGGTGCCGCCGCAGCGAGGCTCGGTCGTGGGCCAGCGCGGCGCCCTCCGCCCGGATCGCTCCGCGCAGCGGCTTGAGCGATCCCGCCAGGCAGCGCAGCAGCGTCGTCTTCCCCGAGCCGTTCGGGCCGAGCAGCGCCATGCGGGCGCCGCGCCGGACGCGCACGCTCGCGCCGTCGAGCACCGGCTCGTGCCCGGCGAACCCGGCCACCAGGTCGGCCGCGGACAGGATCTCGGTCATGCCGCCGCCCAGCAGAGCAGCCACACGCCGGAGACGGAGGCCGCCGACAGCGCGACGAAGCGCCAGTTCCGCGCCCGTCGCGGCGCCAGCGTCCTCAGCGACTCCTCGTAGCCCCGGCCCTCCAGGCCGTGCTGCAGCCGCGAGGCCCTGTCCCAGGTGCGCAGCACGATGGTGCCGGTGGTCGACGCGACGGCGGCCCACCGCCTGCCCAGCGTCGCGTCGTCGCCCAGCCGCACGCGCTGCGCCTGCCGCACCGCCACCGTCGTGGCCAGGAGCAGGAACAGCAGCCGGTAGGTCAGCGAGGCGATCTCGAGCAGCGCGTCGGGCACGCGCAGGCCGCGCAGCCAGGTGAGCACGTCGACCATCGGGGTGGTCGTCGCCAGCACCATGATCGCGAGCGTGCCGGCGACGCCGTGGGCGACGAGCCCGGCGGCGGTGACCAGCCCCTCCTCGGTGAGCCGCAGCGGGCCGACGCCCCACCCGTCGCCGTCGATGTGGACGGCGACGGGGAGGGCCCCGAGCAGGAGGAAGGTGAGCGGTGCCACGAGCACCGTCGCCAGCAGCGAAGGACGGATGCGGGCCGGGCCGACGATCAGGAAGACGGAGACCAGGGCCACGGCCACGCATCCGGGCCAGGGGGGTGTGAGCAGGGCCGTGAGCACCAGCGCCAGGCTGAGCAGGACCTTCTCACCGACGCGACGCCGCCGCCACGGGCTCGCCCAGGCGGCGTCGTCGATGGAGTAGGTGGTCACTCTCGTGCCGACTCCAGCTCGCGCTTTGCAGCCGCGCGGCCGCGCAGCTGGCCGAGGGCGAAGCCGAGGACACCCGCGCCGAGCGCCGCCTGGACGGCGAACAGGCCGGACTCGATCTCGCCGCTGCCCGGCTCGAAGATCGGCGAGAACCAGGGCAGGGCGCCGTGCTCGTCCTCGAGGATCGCGGTCACGGCCGCGTCGCTGCCCCCGAAGGCCTCCTCGCCCTCCGCGGGCTTCGGGGCCATGGCGAGGGAGAACGCGAAGATGGCGACGATGACGGCCACGAGGGCCAGCCCGATGAACCAGTCGGTGCGCTTAAACATGAGCGGCCTCCTTCGCGATGACGCCCAAGCGGGCCAGTTCGGTCGGCGCGACGCGGGTGAAGAAGCCGAACAGCAGGACGCCGAGGACGCCCTCGGCGATGGACAGCGGGATCTGGGTGACGGCGAAGACGCCGAGGAACTTGGCGACGGCGCCCAGGAAGCCCGTCGTCGCGTCGGGGTAGGCCAACGCCAGCTGCAGCGACGTGACGCAGTAGGTGAACAGGTTCGCCACGGCCATGGCGGAGAACACGCCCAACCAGGTGGGGGCCTTCGCCGCCTTGAGCAGGCGCCAGACGCCGTAGCCCGCCCAGGGGCCGGCGATGGCCATCGAGAACACGTTCGCGCCCAGCGTCGTCAGCCCGCCGTGCGCGAGAAGCAGCGCCTGGAACAGCAGCACCACCGTCCCGAGGAAGGCCATCACCGGCGGTTTGAAGAGGATCGCGCCGGCGCCCGTGCCGGTGGGATGGGACGAGCTGCCCGTCACCGACGGCAGCTTGATGGCCGAGAGGACGAACGTGAACGCGCCCGCGGCGGCGAGCAGCAGCTTGTTCTCCGGTGACTTCTTGGCCTCGCGGACGACGGCGCGCGCGCCATGGATCACGAACGGGGTGGCGACGGCGAACCACGCCGCGCATTGGAGGGGTGGGAGAAACCCTTCAGCGATGTGCATCTGCACTCCTTCAGCCGGGATTCAGCGTCCCGGGCGTCGGTCCGCGCAGGCCGAGTTTCTGACTTCCCTTGAAGGGGCTCACAGTGGCGCGACCGTCCCGGACAACTCCCGGGTTCCTGTGCCTGCACGAAGCGGTGTTTGGTTGTGCGGCCAGTCTTGCAGAGCCCCCTCGCGACCCCTCGCCCGGGGTCGGGTAAGGGGCAACCTCAGCCGGGCCTCCGGGAGACACGCCCGATGTGTATAGTTGGTGTATGACGCGCACGAACGTAGACATCGATGACCGCCTCGTCGCGGACGTGATGAAGCGCTATCACCTACCGTCCAAGCGCAGCGCCATCAACTACGCGTTGCGTCAGCTGGTCATCACTCCGAAGTCCCGCGACGAGGTCCTCGCCATGCGCGGCAGCGGGTTCGACTTCACCAATGAAGAGCTAGAGGGCGACTGGCTGGCGGAGGGATGATTGTCGACACCTCGGTGTGGATCGAGTTTCTTCGGCCCGGAACCAGCGCGGCAGGAGACTACCTCGAACGCATGATCCGCGCCGGTGACCCGATCGCGGTTCCAGAGACAGTGTTGATGGAGCTGCTCAGCGGTACGACTGACGAAGTCCTCGCCCGTGAGCGCCAGAGCATGCTCGAGGCTTTCGACGTCATCCCTACCTCCGCGATCACAGACAGCATGCTCGCCGCGCGACTACAACGAATATGCCGACGCGCGGGCGAGACCGTCCGCAATCTCGGGGACTGCCAGATCGCCGCCGTCGCGCTCAGGATCGACATGCCCGTCCTGCACCGCGATCGCGACTTCGAGGTCCTGGCAAGGCACACGGGACTGCGAACCGTCTCCCTGCTCTGAAGCCAGAGAGTCAGTGCTGGCGCGAGGTGTTGGTCAGCTCGTCGGTGCTGGCGATCGCGTTGACCGCCGCGACCGTCATGGCGCTGCCGCCGCGGCGACCGCGGACCACCAGGTAGTCGAGGCCAAACGGGTTGGCGACCAGCGACTCCTTCGACTCCGCGGCACCGACGAAGCCGACCGGGATGCCGATCACCGCCGCGGGCTTGACCCCCGTCTCACCCACGATTTCCAGCAGGCGGAACAACGCCGTCGGGGCGTTTCCCACGGCGACGACGGCGCCCTCCAACCGCGGCAGCCACAGGTCGACCGCGGCCATGGTCTTGGTGATCCCCTTCGCCGCCGCGACCTCGGCCAGCGCGGGGTCCTTGATGTGGCA
>CAYVWO010000109.1:0-7868 GCA_964455495.1 uncultured Tessaracoccus sp. | reverse complement strand
ACTCCGAGGGCATCCTCGGCATCGGCGACCAGGGCGTGGGCGGCATCCAGATCTGCATGGGCAAGAAGTCGCTCTACACGGCGGCGGCGGGGATGGACCCGGACCGCATGGTGTCGGTCGTCCTCGACGTCGGCACCGACAACCTGCGCCTGCTCAACGACGACCTGTACCTCGGTGAGCGCCACGCCCGCGTCCGCGGCGAGCGCTACGACGAGTTCGTCGACGCCTTCATCAAGGGCGCGTCCGCGGTGTTCCCGAACGCCATGGTGCACTGGGAGGACTTCGGGGCCGACAACGCACACCGCCTCCTCGGCGTCTACCGCGACCAGATCTGCACGTTCAACGACGACATCCAGGGCACCGCGGCGGTCGTCGCCAGCGCCGTGCTCGCCGGCGTCGCCGCCAAGCGCGAGCGCCTCTCCGAGCAGCGCTTCGTCGTCCACGGCGGAGGGACCGCGGGCGTCGGCATCGCCGACCTGCTGGTCGATCTCCTCGTCAAGGAGGGCCTCACCAGGCAGCAGGCCCGCACCCGGTTCTGGGTGACGAGCAGCCGCGGCCTCGTCACCGACGACGCGACGCTGCGCTTCCGCGACTTCCAGCGCCCCTACGCGCGCAGCATCGGCGAGCTGTCGGAGTGGGACGTCGACCAGATCGGCCGCTATATGCTGCCCGACATCGTCCGCAACGTGCACCCCACCGTCCTGATCGGCACCTCGGGCCAGCCCGGCTCGTTCAGCGAGGCCGTCGTCACGGACATGGCCGCGCACGTCGACCGCCCGCTGATCCTGCCGTTGTCCAACCCGACGTCGCTGGCCGAGGCCACCCCCACCGAACTCCTCCGTTGGACGGACGGCCGGGCCCTGATCGCCACGGGCTCGCCGTTCCCCGCCGTCACGCACGACGGCGTGGCCTTCCGCATCGCGCAGGCCAACAACGCGCTGGTCTTCCCCGGGATCGGCCTGGGCGTTGCCGTCTGCCGCGCAAGCAGGGTGACCGACTCGATGATCGCGGCCTCCGCGGAGGCCGTCGCGTCGCTGTCCCAGGTCCTGCACCCCGGGGACTCGCTGCTGCCGAGCATCAAGGACCTCCGCCGCGTCTCCTCGACCGTCGCCCTCGCCGTCGCGACGGCGGCCGAGGCCGACGGCGTCGCTCAGCGCCCGCTCACCCACCCCGTCGAGCAGGTCTACGAGGCCATGTGGCAGCCTGAGTACCCCGAGCTCATCATCGACTGAGAGCCAGGCATCCCGCGCTGCACGGATTCGCCAGGATCGGGGCCCAACTGGCACGGCTCTGCCCGTTAGGCCCGATCTTGGCGGATTCTGTCACCGGCTCATCCGATGAAGCCGCGCAGGGCGTGGAGGCGGGCAAGCGACTCCTCGCGGCCGAGGATCTCCATGGACTCGAACAGCGGCGGGGACACCGTGCGGCCGCTGATCGCCACGCGGATCGGCGCGAACGCGAACTTCGGCTTGATGCCCAGGCCGTCGACGATGCGCTCCCGCAGCCCGGCCTGGATCGACTCGGCGTCGAACGGCACCGACTCCGCGACGGCGATCGCCGCGTCCAGCACCTCGGCGGCGTTGTCGGCCAGCTTGGCTACGGCCTCGGGGTCCAGCGTCACCTCGCCGAGGAGGTAGTCCAGCTGCGGAAGCGCGTCCTTCAGCAGCACGAGGCGCTCCTGGATGATCGGCACGGCCCGGCGGAGGACGTCGAGCTGTCGCTGCGACGGCTCGGCCCACTGGCCGGTCAGGGCGGCGAACGCCGCGATGCGCTCGGCCAGCTCGTCGGCGCCGAGGGAGCGGATGTAGTGGCCGTTCAGCCAGTCCAGCTTCTTGAGGTCGAAGATCGGGCCGACGGTGTTGACCTTCGACCAGGCGAAGCGCTCGACGAACTCGTCGAACGTGGAAACCTCGTGCTCCTCGTCGCCGGCGTAGCCGAGCAGCTGCAGGAAGTTGACGACGGCCTCGGGGAGGTAGCCCTCCTCCTTGAACCACATCAGGCGCGCGGCGGGGTTCTTGCGCTTGGAGATCTTCGACTTATCCGCGTTGCGCAGCAGCGGCATGTGCGCGAACTGCGGGGTCTCCCAGCCGAGCCACCGGTGCAGCAGGACGTGCTTGGGCGTCGACGAGATCCACTCCTCGCCGCGGACGACGGTGTTGATGCCCATCAGGTGGTCGTCGACGACGACGGCCATGTGATAGGTCGGGAAGCCGTCGGCCTTCAGGATCACCTGGTCGTCGGGGCGGGGAGCCTTGACGGTGCCGCGGATGATGTCCTCGAACTCCAGCGGGGCGTCGTCGGGGATCAGCATCCGCACGACCGCGCGGTCGGTGAAGCCGGGCAGCGCGGCGCGCTCCTCGCGGGTCTTACCGACGCACAGCCGGTCGTAGCCGGTGACCGAAAGCTTCTGCGCCTCCTGCTCCTTGCGCAGGGCCGCGAGCCGCTCCGACGAGCACCAGCAGTAGTAAGCGCGGCCGTCGGCGATCAGCTGCTCCACGAACGGGCGGTAGGTGTCGAGCCGCTCCGACTGCCGGTACGGCGCGTACGGCCCGCCCTTGTGGGGACCCTCGTCGGGCGTCAGGCCGAGCCAGTCGAGCGAGTCGTAGATCTGCTGCTCGGAGCCCTCGACGAGCCGCGCCTGGTCCGTGTCCTCGATCCGCAGCACGAACCGCCCGCCGGTCTTGCGGGCCCACGCCAGGTCGAACAGCGCCATGAACGCGGTGCCGACGTGGGGGTCTCCGGTGGGCGAGGGAGCTACACGAGTGCGCGCGGGCGTGAGTGACGTCATAGTGGGATTACCTTATCCCCCAGCCGACCCTGGTTCGTCCCCGAGCGGCGCCGCATCGGGGCCGCGCACCAGGCACACTGGGCGAATGAACGAGCCCGACGACGCCCTTGCATCCGCCCGCAGGCAGGCGGAGCTGGAGATCGCCAAGGACCGGCCCGCGAAGGCGACCCGGGCGCTCACCTATCTCCTCGAGGAACTCCTGCCCATCCCCGGCACGACGTTTCGCGTCGGCGTCGACCCGTTCCTGAGCTTCATCCCCGGTGCGGGGCAGGTCAGCGGCGCGGTGTTCGGCTCCGTGCTCCTCTTCGACGCCGCCCGGCTGCACATGCCGATCCCCGTGCTGGCGCGGATGCTCGGTAACTGGACCATCGACTGGGCGATCGGCCTCATCCCGTTCGTCGGGCCGTTCCTCGACGCGGCCTGGCGGTCGAACCTCAAGAACCTCAAGCTGCTCAACCGCACCATCGACGACCGCGCCCAGGTCCGCGACGCGTCGGTCAAGTACTGGATCTCGGTGGTGGCCATCCTGGCCTCCATGGTCGGACTGATCCTGCTGGTGCCTGCCCTGCTCATCATGTGGGCGCTGCGGGCACTACCATGACGGCCATGACTGCCTCCGACATGCCTAACAACTTCATCTACGACGCCATCGCGGCGGATGTGGCGGCGGGCAACAGGGGCGGTCGGGTGCAGACCAGGTTCCCACCCGAGCCTAACGGGTACCTGCACATCGGACACGCGAAGGCCGTCGTCGTCGACTTCGGCGCCGCGGCCGACTTCGACGGCACCAGCGTGCTGCGCCTCGACGACACCAACCCGGAGACCGAGGACGCGGACTTCGTGAACTCGATCATCGCCGACATCGAGTGGCTGGGCTACGAGCCCGCCGAGGTCCGGTTCGCGTCCGACTACTTCGGGAAGCTGTACGAGTGGGCCGAGGCGCTGATCGAGAGGGGCCTCGCCTACGTCGACGACCAGGACGCCGAGGCCATCTCCGCGGGCCGCGGCGGCTACGGCCAGCCCGGCGTCGAATCTCCGTTCCGGGACCGCACCGTCGAGGAGAACCTCGACCTGTTCCGCCGCATGCGCGCGGGCGAGTTCGCCGAGGGCTCGCGGGTGCTGCGCGCCAAGATCGACATGAGCCACGAGAACATGTGGCTGCGCGACCCCATCATGTACCGCATCCGGCACGCGCATCACCACCGCACGGGCGACGAGTGGCCCATCTACCCCACCTACGACTGGGCGCACGGACAGTCCGACGCCATCGAGGGAACCACGCACTCGATCTGCACGCTGGAGTTCGAGTCGCACCGCCCGCTGTACGACTGGTTCCTCGCGCAGCTCGGGGTCGACGACGCCCCGCGCCAGTACGAGTTCGCGCGCCTGGAGCTCACCCACACCGTCACCTCGAAGCGGCGCCTCGCGAAGCTGGTGGCCGACGGGGTGGTCGACGGCTGGGACGACGCCCGCATGCCGACCATCCGCGGCCTGCGCCGTCGGGGATACCCGGCGGCGGCCATCCGGGCGTTCTGCCGCGAGGTCGGCACCACGCGCACCAACTCGCGCCAGGCCATCGAGTCGCTGGAGTCGTTCGTGCGGCGGCACCTCAACGCCTCCGCACAGCGCCGCATGGCGGTGCTCCGTCCGCTGAGGCTGACCATCACCAACTGGCCGGTCGATGAGGCGGGCGTGCCCGTCGTCGAGTGGTTCGAGCTGGCCAACAACCCGGAGAACGCCGACGACGGCACGCGCCTCGTCCCGTTCACCGGCGAGCTGTGGATCGAGCGCGACGACTTCCAGGAGGTCCCGCCGCCGAAGTACTTCCGCCTCTCCCCCGGGCGCGAGGTGCGCCTGCGCGGAGCCTTCTTCGTGACCGCGACCGAGGCGGTCAAGGACGACGACGGAAACGTCGTCGAGGTGCTAGCCACCTACGACCCGGAGTCTCGCGGCGGGAACGCGGCCGACGGCCGCAAGGTGAAGTCGACGATGCACTGGGTCTCGGCCCCGCACGCCGAGGAGGCGACGGTGGCGCTTTACGAGCGGCTGTTCACCGCCGAGGCCCCCGGCGAGGCGACGGGCGAGCCGCTGGATGACCTGAACCCCAACTCCCGCGAGCTGCTGACCGGCTGCAAGCTGGAGGGCGCGCTCGCCGGCACCCAGCCCGGAGAGGTGGTCCAGTTCGAGCGCCTCGGCTACTTCGCCGCGGACCTGGACACCCCGATGCTGTTCCACCGCACGGTCGGCCTCCGCGACGAGTGGGCGGCGATCCAGAAGCGGGGGTAGCTACCCCGTCTTCAGCGTCTCGGACGGGTCCGTGATGCCGGCGACGTGGGCCGGATAGGCGCCCGCGACGGCCCCGACGACGGCGCCCGCGAGCGCGCTGAGGGGCACCAGGCCCGCCTGCGCTACGGGTGGCCAGCCCTGTCCTATCGCGATCGCGCCCGCGGCGAGCTGGCCGGCGAGCGCCCCGAGGAACCCGCCGGCGGCGCCGCAGATGACCGTCTCCGCAAGCACCTGGACGAGGACGACGTGGCGCGGCTGGCCCAGTGCCCGGCGCAGCGCCAGCTCGGAGCGGCGAAGGCTCACCGATTGCAGGGCCTGGTTGCCGATCACGAACAGCCCAATCACCACCGACAGCGCGCCCAGCGCGGCGAGCAGGAGCGCGAGCTGGCCGCTGACCGCCGACTCCAGCCCCGTCGGGATGCCGCCGACACGCACCTCGACGTCGCCGGGGTCGGCGGGTTGAAGGCTGAGTGCGAGCACCTCGGCGACGGCGTCGGTGGCCGCGGGCTCGGTGTCGACGACCACGCCCCCGGCCCCCTCCCATCCCCTGACGGCACCCGTCCCCGCGCCCGTGGTCGGCAGGTAGACGAGCAGCGCGCCGTCGGAGGCGGCCTTGGGCCCCGAGGAGAGGATGCCGACGACGGTGTAGGCGACGTCGCCCAGGTAGACCCGGTCGTCGCCCGTGAGCGCGGTGAGGCCGACGGCGGCGGCGACCGACGCGCCGAGGAGGGCGACCCGGGCGTCGGTCTCGCGGTCGTGGCCGGTGAGGCCGCGGCCCTGGCTCACCGTCATCCCCAAGGCCTCGACACAGCCCGGGCCGACGGCGTGCACGGACGCGGCATAGTCGGGCCGGGCGGCGAGCGAGCTGCGCACCGGGACCGGGCCGTCGGCGGAGACGCGCAGACAGGCCGCCCTGACGCCGGGCAACGCGGCGGTGTTGGCGAGCTGAGCCTCGGTCACCCAGCCGGGGCGCATCGTCGTGGAGGAGGCGGTGAGCCGGGTCGACTTGAGGTCGCGGAACTGCTGGGCCACGCCGGCCTGGGCCGAGGCCGCCAGGGTGGAGGTGGCCGCCAGGACGCCCGCTCCCAGGGCCGCGGCCACGACGGCGGCCGCGGCGCGCGCCCGGTTGCGGGCCAGGAAGCCGACGGCGGTCGCGAGCGCGAGCCGCAACCCGGCCCAGCGGCGCCCGGGCGCGAGGCCTCCGCGCGCGGGCTCGGCGCGCCTCCGACCGGCTGTCACGGCGCCTCCGGGGCGCTCAACACGACGGTGCGGTCGGCCCGCGCGGCGACCGTCGGGTCGTGCGTGACGAGGACGAGGGCCGCGCCCGCCCGGACCTGGTCCTGCAGCAGGCCGAGGATGGCGTCGGCGTTGGCCCGGTCGAGGTTTCCGGTGGGCTCGTCGGCCAGCAGCAACGGCGTGCGCCGGGCGAGGGCCCTGGCGATGGCCACGCGCTGCTGCTCGCCGCCCGACAGGGTGCCGGGGAGCTGGCGCGCGACGTGCCCGACGCCGACGGCCTCCAGCGCCTCGGCCGCGCGGCGCCGCAGGTCCGGCACCGCCTGGAGCTGGCTGGCGACGCCCAGCTCGACGTTCTCGATGACCGTGAGCGTCGGCGCGAGGTGGAAGCCCTGGTAGACGAACGAGATGTACCGGCCGCGATGCCGGCTCCGGACGACGTCGCGCGCCGCGGCGAGGTCCGTGCCGTCGATCTCGACCCGCCCCGTCGTCGGCGTGGCGATCAGGCCGACGATGTTCAGCTGCCGGACGGCCCGGTGAGGGCGACGAACTCGCCGCGCCCGACCGTCAGGGCGAAGCCGTCGAGCACCGTGCGCCCGCCGAAACGCTTACTGACGCCGGCGGCGCGGAGCGCGGAGCTCGGCACCCACACCGTGTCCTCGTCGCCGTGCGCGACGGCGGCGGTCGCGGCGCAGGAGGCCCCCAACGCCTCCGCGCGGTCGTCGAGGGTCTCGACGATCCGCCCCTCCTTCGGCGCGCCCTCCCCCTCGGCCTCGGCCTCGGACGCCACCCACGGCACATGCTCATCGGTCAGCTCGCCCTCCAGCGTGCGGCTGCCGCAGGTCGCCGACACCGCCGCCCCCGCGGGCAGCTCGACCCCGGCCCGCGGCGGCGCGACGACAAACTCAGGCTCGCCGTCGACCAGCGTCACGACCGGCGCCGCGCCGTCGCCCACCACCGCGCCCCGCACGACCTCCGTCCCGGCGACGACGGCGGGAAGCGACGCGGGCGCGCGCTTCGCTTGCGGCCCGGCTCAAGGAGCGACAAAGGGCCGGGTGGATAACCACCCGGCCCTCTGTGTAGCTTCAGCGCGTCAGATCACTTGATGATCTTGGTGACGTTGCCGGCGCCGACGGTGCGGCCGCCCTCACGGATGGCGAACTTGAGGTTCTCCTCCATGGCGATCGGCTTGTTGAGGTGCACGGTCATCTCCGTGGTGTCGCCGGGCATGACCATCTCGGTGCCAGCGGGGAGCTGGACGACGCCGGTCACGTCGGTGGTACGGAAGTAGAACTGCGGGCTGTAGTTCGAGAAGAACGGCTTGTGACGGCCACCCTCCTCCTTGTTCAGCACGTAGACGTTGGCCTCGAAGTCGGTGTGCGGGGTGGTCGAACCCGGCTTGATGACGACCATGCCGCGCTCGACGTCTTCCTTCTTGGTGCCGCGGAGCAGCAGGCCGACGTTCTCGCCAGCGCGACCCTCGTCGAGGATCTTGCGGAACATCTCCACGCCGGTGACCGTGGAGGTCTGCTTGGTCTCGCGGATGCCGATGATGTCGACC